>JAWVZC010000126.1:0-10792 GCA_033722415.1 Balneolaceae bacterium
CCGGAGATCCCGCTCTATATCTGGTTTACCTACATGTCGATAAAAATAATTTCAACCAGGATTCCGTTCATCCCCAGCCGGGACCTGCTGTTTATCGGGGCCAGCCTGGAACTTTCTAAACTGCTTAACGTTTCGGATGCGGGGATAGCCGGTATCCTGCTGGCCGGCAATGTATTGAGTAAATTAATGAACCTCGGGCTCTATCTTTTTCTCTCATTCCAGGGCAAACTTGTCAGGAAGAAACCTGCTGAAGAGGAGGAGAGTGAGAGCACCCCGGCACTGCCTGTATAAATGTACAGGATATCGATTGCCCGCCTGTTCTTTTCCCGGTGGCGGGAGTAGGACTGACGATGATATCCCGGCTGTGAACCTCGATCTTTTGACCGCTGCCAAACTGATCCAGCTCTTTTTTCTAGTGAGACCAGCAATTACCGGGTAAAGGAAAGTTTAAAAATCATTGCGGTTATGGGTCCCCAACTTCCTCTTTGTTTATCAGCTTACCTTCCAAAATGAAAGTAGTTCTGTTTCCAGAGATAAATTACAAGGGCAACAACTACTGCGGCCAGGAATATCCACACGTTAAAAATGAGGGCAGCGAACTGTACCATAAGACCCATATTCTATTGATGTTTACAACTAAATAAGTAATCAATTACATCCGTTAATTACAACCATATTCCGATCACAGGACATATGTATTCCATCGGTACAACGGCAGCTCGTTGCTGGAATGTGATGACTATTCAACGGAAATTTAAAAGTGATTGAAGGGGCGGCGCTCTATTAAGGTTTGAAAAAGGTAACGGAAACCCCAGGACGATCGGATTGGAGGCGAGCTCAGCGCACCTCTTTTACCTCGATTTCATACTCGGCCTCCGGGGCATCCAGATCCACCGGATAGCTTTGCGTGGTTACCAGATCGCCCTTGTCCACTTCCGCGTTACCGGCTTTGTCAACATGGGCTCTTAAATTGTATCTCGGGTGCGGGTTGGTGGAATTCCTTTCATCGAATGTCATTGTGAATGCAACCCGGTCCCGTTCTCCATGCTGGTGTGATATGTCGGGCACGGTAATCTTCCTCAGCACCGTAGCGGGGGCATCCATCCGACCGATATCCTGCAGAAAAACGTGCAGTTCGGCATTGGAAAATGACGGTATCTGTTCACTGATGGTAACGTTGCCCTTTATGGTCATCACACTCTATCCAGTTCCGGTTTCCGCGGGATATATTCTCGATCTACGGTGATATTCTCTTCTCTTCTACTCCGTCCGTTATTTCTTTTTTTTCGATCCGCTGCCGGACTTTCCCTTTTCGTCATCCTCGTCCCGGGGAGGGGATGGAGTGGTTGAACTGCCGTTTCCCCCAGCCTCCTCGTTTTCCTCCGGTATATCGGGATGCTGAGTCGGCGGTGTGGGTCCCGCTGCTGCCGTAACGGACGAAACCGCGGTGTCCTGGTCGGCAAATGACGGTGGAGACGCGGGCTGATCAGTTACCAGGTCTTGTTCCCGGTGTGTGTCGAGAGGGGGAGCGGGCGCCCCTACTGATGATGAAATGCCCTCATCTGCAGAAATACCGGCAGCTTCTGATTCAGGAGGCATCGGGAGACCGTGTTCGCTCCGTTGGGAGCTTTCACCCTTTCCGCGCTTCAGCGTTACTCCGCTCTCTTCCTCCGGTTGTACGGTGATGGTAATTGTGATATTTGAACTGCTCATTGCATTTCCAGTTATGACGGTGCATATGCTGCCGTCGTAATGATTAACGTTTATCGAAGTGTCACCCGTTCAATCTGGTTTGATACGATATAGACATCGACATTGCGGTTGGAAGCTTTTGCCACAGACAACGCGGCGTGAACATTGGTTACCCCGTCGGTTGCCCCGGTCTTGATCTTTTTCCACCCGCTGATTCCGCTGAGGATCGCCCAGCAGTTTTGGGAGTGATGTGAAGTATATACTCGTACTACCGATACATTATTGTGCCACATGAGGATACCTCTCAGTTTATGGTTAATTTTTACAGGAGTTCCATTCTGTACACCGAATCGCCATCCGCGTATACATTGACTTTTTTCCCTTTTGCCCTCGCTTCACAAAATGCCATGAACATATTGGTTACCCCGTCGGGCGAGCCGGTGGTGATCTTTCTCCAGCCCATTGAGCTGATATAAGCCCACGCATTCTGGGAATGGTAAGAGGCATAGGTCAACAACACATCCTTGTTGCGGTGCCAGGTGATATACATGGCGTGGATTGCGGCGATATCACCCGAGCTCAGGTTGTTTCGCTGCCCGATGGAAATACCGGCCGGAATAGTTGTGATGGTGGGCTGCCCGTTCTTGGAAAACGCCGTTGCCGGGTAGTGCATAATCGAATCGTAGTCATACGTTCCGTAATCATCCCCGTCCGTGATATGCTGGTTAAAATTGTGCTCGCGTCCCGCCTGAATATTGTTCCAGTGAACCTGGATATGGAGGTCGCGATCTTCTCTGCTCTGTTCATGCCACAACCCGAGAGCATGGCCAATTTCGTGAATGGTGTTGCCCGTACTGCAACCCGATGCCAGCCCGATATCCTGTTTGCCGCCCTGGCGGCCCACATACGACCAGCACCCGTTGGCGGGTTTGAAGTACACGTAATCGGGGTACTGAGACTGGTTGCCGGTGGTTCGCTGGACGAAACGGATATTTGTGTGTTGTTCCCAGTGTGCGATGGCATCAGTCACCCGGCTTTGGTTGGGCAGTCCGGAGTCTATTTCGTACGGAACTACTCCATTCGGCCACCGGTACTGATCGCCGGTGATGCCGACACCATGTGCTATCACACCTTCGGCTTCATTCACGCTTACGGTCTGGGTATCGGCGGTCTTCTGTTCTATTTCCTCGGCCTTGCCCAATACGATACACCCCTCAAAAACGGCGAGACCATCAACAACCGCATATTGTACGGCTTTATTTTTGAACGTTTTGCCGGAAATGAGGCCGGTGCGGATATCATCGCTTTCTAGCATGCCAAAGGTGTAGTTTTCTTTCTTGGCCATAATTCCCTCTCCCACTTTTATCAGGTTTCAAATAAAGAATTTAATTCGGTTCAACAGGGGTCAGCCTGGCATTACGTTCATTCCCTTATTGCTGTAAATATTACCGAACTGCAAGGACGGCGGTACCGTAATTACATCCCTCATTAAATAGGTAACAAATACCGAAATCAGATGCACTACCGAACTTTACTACCCAAAAAGGTTAGGTGGGCATGCTGGGACCGGTCCATAGCCAGTGGTATCCGCTGCCGGAAAGAGTGACCGAGTCCGAACGAATCTTGACTGGCAAGTAAAAAAAGCGTTAATGTGCTCCGGGGTAACACACAAGACAGTCCGTACGGGTACGGGGAAATCGTTCGGTTCGTCAGAATGGGCTACTAATTACGAGCGCCGGCAGGATGGGTGGCACCGGAAACTTGGGTGGCCGACGAACAGCAGGGTCATACCGCTTATGACTGCAATTTGCATGGAGAAAGCCGCTTGTACCATTCGGGATTCGTATCATTACAAGAGACCCTGGCGGGGGACTCAGGTATATGAAGTTTTATTTACCGGCACATGGTATTTCATCAAAAATTTGTCGAACCACCGGCCCCAGGGATAACCCAGAATGAGCAACTCCAGGATATAGACTCCGAACATGATGTTCATCGATATATACACTCCGATGTGCATGCCGATCAGGGCGGTGGCAATGTACGGGCGTGTTTTAGAGAACCAGAGTAAAAAACCCAGGACCTCGGTGAGCAGCCCAAACGTCAGGATAAGTGTGGATACAAACCGATTTTCGAGTGCCAGTTCCTGGATCCAGTTCGGAGAAAAGGTCCCACCGGCAGAGAGCACATCCACTTTTCGCTCGGCGATCCAAAGCCAAAGGTGTGCACCGTCTGGCCATGTGATGCCTGTACCGATCAACTTGGCAACACCGGCGGAGGTGTACCCAATACCCATAAAGAAAAACAGAAATCCGAATGCAAAACGCTGGTAGAACCGGGGTTCGTTAAAAAAGAACAGGGCCAGGGCCAGCGCAAGCAGGCTCATTCCGATAAAATTTGATCCGTGGGAGATTTCACCGAGTGAGAACCGGGATACATAGTGAAGATGAAAAAAGAGAACCGCGATGGCGTATGCCCCCCGGGGAAATACCCGGAAAAAACCGAGCAGGCAAAACAGGGTCATCAATGCGGCATTGACCAGGGATATTCCGTTGTCGAACATAAATGATATGTCGATGTATTGTGCAATTCCCAGTGGCAACACCACCTCCCCGATCTGCTGAATGTAAAATCCCCATTGCCAGGCAAAATTTATGACAGAAACAACGGTAAACAGTTCAAATATCCTGAAATGAAGCTGCTCACCCCGGGTCGGAGTGGTTTCAAGCCGTAACAGGTTTTTCCAAAAATTCATGTCACTCGGTTCTCAGGCTCTTGTTAATGATGGTGGTATCCCCGGAAAGATATATGAACGGGGTGAACTGGACCCTAACCGAGTCCTGCTCCGTCAGAAAGCCCCTAGCCTGCAGCAGAAGCAGCGGACGGTGTGATAGTTCCCGGTCAAACAGTTTACGCAGGCCGTTCAGTTTTCCTTCTGTCCAAACTTCCGTTTTTGAGAGGTAATTTGCTATGTCGTTCGTATTGATATTCAACCGATCGAGCGCAACGGGCTCTCCGGCCAGGGTTTCCTGGGTCATAACCTGCCAGAGCGAATCCCTGTCGGTTTCACTGACATCGCGGACAATAGCCCGTTTCCAGGGATTACCGGCTTGTGAGAACATGGGATAGATGCTGAAGGGCCAAAACTCTCCCTCGTGGCTGGCCACCAGGACACCGTAAATCAGAAAGGTAACCAGTATAATTCGTACTGCTTTTTTTACGGGTGTCATGGATCGAGACTCTCTATATCGAAAATAATCTACCTACCGGGATATTTTGTTGGGTAACCTACAAAAATTCGTAATTTTTGTGAATAGCCCAGCGATAATATATTATTTTTTTCTGCATGAGACTGCTGCTTATTACCCAGGATTTTCCGCCAGACACCGGTGGAATAGAAACCTACTCCTTTGAACTGGCCCGCCGATTTCACCGGCATGCGGAACAGTTTGCAGTAATTGCCCCGGCGAAAAAAGATTCTGCTGTTGACCGTGAACTCCCATATCCGGTATTTCGGCTTCCGGTGCGTAACAGCCTGTTACCACTGGCGGCCCCGGTTTTGGTCACTTATCTTTCCAATCGCCGTCACTTCGATACGGTTTTTCATGCGCAGTGGCAAACGGCAGGGGCATCACTGCTATCCCGTAAGCTGGGATATCCCAGGAATATTTATGTTGCAGCGCACGCACGGGAACTTTTGACAGCCCCTTTTTACGATAATGGAACCCGGTTGAACGGGATGCTGAATCGCGTTCGAAAAATCCTCTTTAGCCGGGTAACCGCATTTTTCCCGGTGAGTCAGTATACTGCTGAGCTCCTGCGCATGGAGGGGGTCCCAAACGAAAAAATTCGGGTGATAACCAACGGTACGGACCCTGAACGCTTTCGTCCCGAAGAGCAGCCGGATCTCGCAAAGAGACTGAATGCCGGCAATAAACCGGTGGTGGTGACAGTATGCCGGCTTGTTCGGCGAAAAGGAATCGACCTCGTGCTCAGGGCACTGGAACGGCTGCAGAAACAGGGACAGGATTTTGTATACATCATCGGGGGGAGCGGACCTGAAGAGCAAAACCTGAAACAGTTGGCAGATACGTTGGGACTGACAGAGCGGGTTCATTTTGCGGGACGTATCCCCGGAGATCAGCTGGCTGCCTACTACAACCTGGCAGATCTTTTTGTGATGCCTGCAAGAGCAGAACCGCCGGATGTCGAGGGGTTCGGAATCACGTTCCTTGAAGCCAATGCCTGTGGTGTTCCCGTAATCGGTACAAAGACCGGGGGGATCCCCGATGCGGTAATCGACGGGAAAACCGGGTTCCTGATCGAGGAGAATAATATCGATCAACTCACATCCTGCATGGCCAGGCTGATCGAAGACCCGGAAATGGCAGAACGAATGGGAACCAATGGACGTAATCGCGTAATCAAACAGATGACATGGGATCAGGTCGCAGAAAAGCTCCTGGAAAATATGGAGCGAATAAATCGGAAATCACAGCGTTAAGCTTATCAACTCCGGTGATTTGAAATACCCCGGGATTGACCCGGCCTCGGAATCAACCTTATAACTGAACTCCTGTGAAAAACACCATCCTTCCCGTTGCGTTATTTCTGCTTTTGGTCGGCGGCGACTCCCTGGCCCAGCAAATACCGGTTGCCGTTGACCAGGGCACCCTGTTACTGGAAAACTTTGAAAATGATACGGTCGGGCAATTTCCGTATGGATGGTACGACCGGGACGGGAATCACATGCTTGCAGATCCCCGGCTTGAGGAGCGGGAAACCTACAAGTACCGCGTGGCCGTGGAAGAGGGCAACAAATTCCTGCGCTTCGAAGGTACACGCGCCAAACACATCAATTACCCGCTGGTAAATGAAAACAAGGAAAATATCTACGGAATCGATATTTACGAGACGCCGATCCTGTCATGGAAAGTACGCGCCCACCGGCTGCCCGAAAATGCAAATGAGGATTCGGATGACCGCAATGATTCGGTAGCCAGCGTGTATGTGGTTTTTGATATGGGCAGGATTGCCCTCTTCAAGAAAGTACCCAAATCGATCCGTTACTCATGGAGTACAACACTGCCCGAAGGGCGGGAGATGTCCAAGTTTTTTGGAAACCAGAAAATTGTAATTGTGGAATCAGGTCCGGAGAAAAAGGGTGAGTGGGTAACCTTTGAACGGAACCTGGTAACCGATTACCAGCGACTCTTCGGGGATGATCCCCCCGCAACGCCGCTCGCCATTCTGATCCTAAGTGACGGTAACAGTACCGGCAGCCACGTTAAGGCCGATTATGATGATATAAAGCTGAGTTCGCCGGATTAACCGGGAACAATGGGAAGCGCGGGTATACCGGTCGATCCATGCAGCAAACCACGGAACGCTCGGGCATAAAGAAGTGCTTCACAGTTCTAAATGAATAATACCCTGCCGATATCGTGATAAGTACGACTCGCAACTGTGGAAACCCTTGTTGGAGCTAAATTAATTTGATTGAATTTCTTATTATTGGCACTCTTAAAAAGTCTTACTGAACAGCAGGAACTGGCTCTTTAATGAACAAACTTCTGGATTTTTTACGTCCGCTGATTTTCAAGAACTATCACCACCCGTACAGCGTGCTGGCCATCTCTGTACTTACGGCGGCATTAGCCGGTTACTTTGCCCTGCAGCTTAAAATTGATACCGATATTTCGAACCTGCTGCCCAAATCGAATGAACATGTACTGGCCCTGGAGCGCCTGCAAAATACTGTAGGTGGGGAAACCGACATGCAGGTAGCCATACAGTCTCCCAGTTTTGAGGACAACAAACGCTTTGCCGAAGACCTTATTCAGCAAAGCCTGCAGCTGTACGATGACAGGACCGAAAACTATTTATTTGAGCGGGCTGAATTCCGGAAAGAGACCGAAATGCTCAAGGAAAATGCCCTCTATTTTGCCACGGGCCGTGAATTGCAGGATATTCGGCAGTACCTGAAGGATGAGATCCAGTCGGCCAAGGAGGAGGCCAATCCCTTCCTGATCGATTTCGAGGAGGAGGAAGATACCACCGAAGAAGACCCGCAGCTCAGCCGTTTTGAACAGAGTTACGAATCGTTGATACCCTCCGAATACCCGGTAAGTGAAGACAGTACGGTGATGGTGGTAAAATTTTACCCGACCGGTTCGAAAAGTGATCTCACCTATCTCCGGGATATGTTTACATCATACGATTCACTGCTGGCGGAGATGAATCCGCAGTCCTACAATGAGGAGATGGAGGTATATTATGGTGGTCGCCTGAAACGGCACCTGGCGGAGATCAACTCCATTATGGACGACGTTTTCAGCAGTTTTGCATCCGGTATTTCAAGTGTCATACTGCTGGTCATGCTCTACTTTTTCTTCAAGAAATACATTCGGTATCGGCGGGGCAGCAGCCACGAGCAGGAACACAGTTTCCTCGACCACCTGATACGCCTGCCTGTACCCGTTCTGGTGATCGGCATCCCCCTGCTCATTAGCCTGTTGTGGACGTTCGGGATCACCTATTTTGTCCTGGGCATGCTCAATACCATGACCTCAGTACTGTTTGTGATACTGTTTGGGATGGGGATCGATTACGGCATCCACTTCTACGCCCGGTATATCGAGATGCGCTCATCCGGGATGAACATTGCAGATGCCCTTGAGTCAACCTATGAAAAAACCGGCGCGGCTATTATGGTCAGCGCCTTAACAACCGCCTTTTCCCTGTTCGTGCTGGTACTCGCAAGGTTCCGGGGATTTTCGGAATTTGGTTTTATTGCCGGTACCGGCATCATCCTGGCGCTCTTTTGCATGCTGTTCGTCTTGCCTTCACTGCTGGTCATATTCGAGCGGTTCGGCTGGATATTGCTGAATGAGGATGAACCCGGCGGAACGGGCAAGCGACTGCTCACTAGATTTCCCGCCGCCAGGTCAATCGTTGTGCTGGGACTGATCGTTTCGGTGGTAGTGCTCGTCAACAGCAACCTTCTTCGGTTTCAATACGATTTCGGGGAGCTGGAGCCGGAATTCCCGGAATATGAACAGTTTCAGGATGTGCAGCGAAAAGTGTTTTCCGGCAAAAAGCGCAACCCGGCCTATATCCTGGCCGACAACGAAACCGAAGTGATCAAAATACTGGAGAAGCTTCGCGAAAAGATGCGGACCGATACCACGAGTCCCACCATTCTCGACGTGGAAGCACTGCAGGAGCGATTTCCCCCTACCGACTCAGCAGCCACCAACAAGCTGCATGAGATTGCTGAGATTCGGGAACTGCTGAACGACCCGTTCATAAAGAACCAGGACGATCCGCAGCTGGATAAACTGCGTCGGGCCTCGCAGACCGAAACACCGCTCGATGTGAGTGACATTCCCGACTACCTCAAAAGTCAGTTTGTGAACAAGGAGGGGGAGATCGGTAATTTTGTCATCGCCTACCCGAGTGTGGGACTTTCAGACGGGCGTCAGTCGATCGCGTTCAAGGAGGATGTCGGCAAGATCACCCTGGACAACGGCAAGACGTTCTACGCGGCCAGCACCTCCATCATCGCCGCGGAGATGCTGGAACTGATGCGCAGCGAAAGTCCCTGGATGGTGGGAGCGACGTTTACCATGGTGTTCCTGCTGATGTTCTTTTCATTCCGCTCGTTCCGGTGGACCCTCATCGGTATGCTGCCGCTGGTGGTCGGACTGCTCTGGCTGTTCGGCATCATGATGCTGACAGGGCTAATGTTCAACTTCTACAACCTGGTGGTGCTTCCCGCTATTCTCGGCATCGGGGAGGATAACGGCGTGCACCTGGCCCACCGGTATCGTGACGAGGGACGAAACAGCATGTGGGAAGTGCTCTCCAGCACCGGTCAGCACGTTTCCGTCGGTTCCCTGACGACAATGCTCGGTTTTTCAGGGCTCCTGTTCACAAACCATCCCGGGCTGCAGTCACTGGGCACCATGGCGGTAATCGGAATCGGCATGACCTGGCTTGCCGCGGTCACCTTCCTGCCGGCACTTATCCAGTGGCTGGAAGATAAAAACTGGATCAGGTTTTAATTAGTGAACTGGCGGATGAAGGATTAAAAATCCGCACCAGTCACGCCCTCATTCTCATTCAATGGGCTTATTGTTTCCAAAAGGTGGGCGTGAAAATCAGCAGCACGGTAAACACTTCCAGGCGTCCGATCATCATCAGCATGATCAGTACCCATTTGCCGAGGTAGGGAACGTGAGCATAGTTGTCGGTGGGCCCAAATTCCCCCCAGCCCGGCCCGATATTTCCGAGGCACGCGATACTGGCGCCGGTTGCCGAGAGCAGATCGTATCCGAAGCCGGTGATAATCAGCGTGCCGATACCAAAAATGAGAATATAAAAAATGAAGAAACTCAGCACCGTACGCTGTATGTTCGGGTCCACAATTTTATCCCCGATCCGGATCGGTAAAATCGCCTTCGGGTGAATAATCTGCTTAATCTCCCGAAACGTATTGCGAATGATGATCAGCCAGCGGATCATCTTGATACCTCCGCCTGTTGATCCCGCACACCCGCCTGTAAAAAAGAGCAGGAACAGGGCAAAGGCCCCCAATGGGTACCACAATTCGTAATCATTTGTGCCAAAGCCGGTAGTGGTCACTATGGAAACCACCTGGAACACGCCGTACCGGAAAGCTTCCCCGATTGAGAAGTTGTTAAAGATGAACAGGGTCAGGCTTACCACCACTGTCCCACCGAGCACGACCAACGAAAAGAAGCGGACTTCCCGATTCTGCAAAAAGAATTTAGCATCCCCTTTCAGTAACCGGAAGTGGAGTGCAAAGTTTATGCCTGCCAGGAACATAAACAGGGTAATCACCATCTCGATGTAGACAGAATCAAACGCCTCGATACTGGCATTTTTGGTGGAGAAGCCCCCCGTTGCCAGTGTAGCAAAAGCATGATTTACCGAATCGAACCAGTCCATCGAGGGATGAGCCCAGAGTAGCAGAAATTCCGCAACGGTAAAAGCGACGTACACCACCCACAGCAATTTGGCCGTTTCCTGTACGCGCGGCGTGAGTTTGTCGGTGGTGGGACCCGGAGATTCCGCC
>JAWVZC010000127.1:0-10775 GCA_033722415.1 Balneolaceae bacterium
CCAGGTTCGGCAAACAGCAGAAGGACCACCAGGCAGAGCATACTCGCTGACCCGCATGTTTTACAATGACAATTTTTGAATTCGTGCAATGCCATGATTCACAGTTAGTTACTCTGATTGTACTACTGAAATAACTGAAACAGTGTGCACCGATCTGCGAAATTGGCAAGGAAAGCGGGCTACAGTACAGTGTCCCGTTCTATTCGTCATCTCAATCCCCCTCCGACAGTTCGCAGTACGTCGGAATCGTGCATTCCCCAAAGTTATTCGCCCGCATTGGGATTGCTACTCGGCGGCCGTGCCCCCACTTCCTGTTTCCACTGCTGCAGTTCGGAATACAACTCTTCCACCTTATCCGGCATCTTATCCACGAGGTTGTGCTGCTCCCCGATATCTCGGGAAATGTTGTAGAGTTCCAGGTATCCGCCATCCTCATAAAATTCGATCAGTTTGTAAGGCCCCTTTCGAATAGCTGAAGCGGGAGAGCCACCCTGGTTGCCGTAATGCGGATAGTGCCAGAACAGCGGTCCGCGATCCATATTCTCTCCCTTGAGCAGCGGTACCAGGCTTTTCCCGTCAAGGTGCTGCTCCGGCTTGAGCGGCAGACCCGCCATCTCCAGAATAGTCGGGTAGAAGTCCATACTGATGACCGCTTCCTTCGTTGCCGAACCGGGAATCGTAACTCCGGGCCATTTGATGATCATCGGTTCCCGGATACCGCCCTCATACATCCAGCCCTTGCCGGCCCGCAGCGGCATATTGGATGTGGGATGTCCCTCGGATGTTGAAAGGCCGCCGTTATCCGACATAAAGATCACAATCGTTTCCTCTTCCAGCCCGAGCCGGCGAACGGTCGACATTACCTTGCCAACCGCCAGATCCATCGATTCCACCATACCGGCGTAGACGGAATCGTTTTGCACCTCCCGGACTTTTCGCTCCCCTTCTACTCCCCAGGTGTTTTCAAGTCCCAGTTTTTTCTGTTTTTCTCCATATTTTTCCACCAGCAGGTACGGGGCTTGTTGAGGGTTGTGTACCGAGTAAAAGGAAAAATAGGCGAAGAACGGTTTCTCCCTGTTATTACGAATAAATTGTGAAGTTTCCTCCGCCAGTCGCATCGGCAGATGCTCTCCCTCCTTTTTCCCTTCCATACGCGGATTATTGTACGGCTCAAAATATCCACCGGGCGGGGATCCCCTGTCGTGTCCCCCGATATTAACATCAAATCCCTGGTTTTCCGGCCAGTATGTTGCCGTTGGTCCAAGGTGCCATTTTCCCGCAAAAAAAGTGGCATAACCATGTTCTTTTAACGCCTCGGCGATGGTTACTTCTTCCAGCGGCAGATGCTCCAGGTACGGGGCGGGCAGCATCGGTTTGCTGCGCGTCCAGTGATTCTTAACCTCGTCGGGCTGCGGGGCTCCAAACCAGTCGGTCGTATTCATGCGTCCGGGATTTTTACCGGCCATGATGCTCGCCCGGGTCGGGGAGCAGACCGGGCTGGCGGCATATCCCTGCAGGAAACTCATTCCTTCGGCGGCGAGTGCATCGATATGCGGGGTCTCATAAAATGTACTTCCGAAACTACCGATATCTTTCCAGCCCAGGTCATCCGCCAGGAAAAAGATGATATTGGGTTGTTCAGGGGAGTCCGAAGCCGTTGTTGGTTTGACGGTTAATCCAACAACCAGTAACACAGATGTCATTAATTGTGCAAAAACCAGTGCCCGTTTTATCATATCCTGTTTTCGTGTTATTGTTATCGAACCAAGTTCGTAGTAGCAACATGATGTCACTGATACCAAATACTACCGGATAAGATGCCGGTAACCGGTAAACATGTGACATCCCCATACACAAAGATACACTCAGCGTTCAGATGTACTCAGTATAATTTCAGCAACTGATACAGACCAGCTCTATTTCACATCTTTCCTGCCATCCATTCATATTATAATCTTATGACCATTAAACCGGTTACTGGCCGGTTTTTGTATCGATCCGATCACCTGTTCGGCCTGTAGCTTCCGGTATCCCCATATCTCAAAACTGACCGGGAAAAGATTTCAACCATCAACGGTAGCAAACGCACGGTTCATCGCATCGGCGGTCATCCGGGCGGCTTCTTCATTTTCCATCTGGTTCAATTCCTGGTTAAACGGTTCCGCCTGGATGGGTCCGTCGAAGCCAATTTCAGCCAGTGCGTTCAGAAATGTTCCCACATCCACTACTCCCGTGGCCATCGGCAGCTCCCGTTTTGTATCCGGCAGGTTTTCCCGTTTGATTCCGGCCAGTACATCATTCAGATCGCAACTGACGACGTCCTTGTTACTGAGAGTAAGCAGATCTTCTTCGGTTTCTCCGGCGGTATGCCAGTGGGCGGTATCCAGGTGGAACCCGACATTCGGCCAGCCGATCGCCGCGATCAGCTCTTTGGTCTCGGCCATGGTGTGCATAAAGGGATAGCGGTTGGCGGTCCAGACCGTTTTGGGCCCCACATACTCAAGTGCCAGGCGTATATTGTGATCGTTCAGTATCCCCGCCACCTCGCGCAGTCGTGTTGCATGCTGGCGAAAATTCAGCAGATAGTGCAGTTCATTGTTGCTGGACATAATCCAGGTAGACATGCGGGTGACCCCGGCTTTTTGAAGTGACTCTGCGATCCCGGGCAGTTTTTCCAATCCATCCTGAAATGTCTGTTTATCTCCACGGAAATCGATCGGCAACCCGGTATGTCCCCACACAATACCGAGTTCGTTCATCCGGTTCAGCAGTGTTTGTCGCTGGGAGTCAGAGATTTCTGCCAGGTAGCCCGAGTAGGCGTATACCGCCTCAAATCCGAAACGGGGGGCCATCTCAACAGCTTCCTCCTGGTTCACTTCAATCCCGGTGTTAGTTGGATTAAACTCCATTCTGAACTTTCGTGTGTTCGATTGATTCTGCTCTTGCTTTGTCCCTGTGCTCCACTTCCCCATCACGGCACCGGCACCCGATGAAGCCGAGAGTTGCAGAAATTGTTTCCGATCTATGTTCCCCATACCGCTTCTCTGTTAATTTTCAATCTGAACTTCATTACGATATAACATTTCCAGATCTGTTATTCAATTATTTTATGACTGAGGGTTGCAGGAAAATTACCGGAATACCCTGTTTATCAAGGAGTTCATAACCCGGTAGGGGGCGTCACGATCTCACGAACTCCGTTTCAGTTCCAGCAACTACTGTTTCAACCGCTGAATGACCTGCCGGTCCCGAGGATCTCCTAGACGCTGAAAACTTCAGGTGAATCTTCTCCGAATCATAGAATTCCCATACAGACCGACTGTTCGTACCTGTTCCGCTTGTCGAACCGCCCGTACTCGCACAAGTAGTACCCCCTGGTCGGAGGTGAAGATCACCATGGTGTATTCGGGCAACATTAACAGGATGCTTGCTTAACCGGTATTCCGACTCGAATATCATCTGCTGCAAAACCGTAGCTTGTCTATATAACCGTGTGCTGGTAAAGTCAAAATGAACCGTTTTAAATCAAAAATCAGATTCTCCCTCCTTCACTCCCGATTATTCATTTATTTACGTAAACTATTTGACAATTTGTGTATCCGTGCCTAAATCGAAATCGGGATAAGCATCTGAAGAAGATTCGTATTGTCACAACCTGTAACTAGGCTGCATCCAAAACATAGTACGCCAAAGCCCATACGATGAAAAATTCATTCTTATTTCTTTAACGTGTCGATGGATTGCCTTATAGAGCAACCATGAAAGAACTTCACTGTCATCCTGAACCAGACGTGGGAAGACTGTTTGGCCGTTCTTTATCCATCGACACATTCATTTACTTCTCCAGTACCCAAAAGAAGGTACTGTCACTGCTGAACGAGGTAAAGATCCCCAGACCGTTGGTAATATTCGACGGAGGTTCGTTCAATCGCCTGGAGTCCTGTTCACGCTCCTCATAAAGGTTTACATAATCCCGGTTTACACTGTACACGGTTACCCTGTGTTTGCCATAATAGCCTCCCCTCAAGTCGACAGAGTAGGAATCGCCATTAGTTGGCGTAGTACGAAATGAAAAAGCACCACCGAATGGTCCTCCGTTAAAACCAGGGGCATTTTCGCTGTCTATGATGGGTTGCGGATGTTCCTCGATATTTTCCACCAGGACATAGTAGTAACGATCCCCCGGATTATGCCAGGTAATCTCAGGCTCAGGCAGGTTTTGAACAAGTTCGAAAAAGGACAAGTCGGAGTTCACATACACAACATCTGAGGAGACCTTAACACTGTCGGGGGCGGGTGGGACACCGGTCTTCGAGCTGATGTTGCCACTGTTCATTTCCACTTCCAGTTCGAATGTATCTCCGGGAAAAACGGTAAAATCACTACCCGTATAACGGTATACCCCGGAATCACCCGGAGCAAGATTGAACGGGTATCGCTCTCCTTGGTGCTTAACCACAACTTCGGCATCATTGACGGGTTCCGGAATCGTATCTGATGCGGTTAAGGGTATCATCAGGGATAACCGGATCTGCTGAACGGATTCATCACTGAAGAGATATCCTTCTACCACAGGGATCTGCTCGCTACCGGTAGGTTCTGTAACCGGGTTGCACTGGGCCAAAATGAGTAATATTCCAAGAACAAGTGCGTATGTAGGAACTCGCATAACTGATTATTTTAAGTTAATTCGAAAGAAGAGGTTCGGGGTAAAACCAAGATACGTTACGTCCGTGACTGCGGTGGTTTGATCCTCTACTGCAAACTCCCGGTACCAGACATTATCCCTGTTGTATAGGTTGAATACCGAGAGCCCCACCTTTGCATTGTTTCCTTCCGTGCCCAGGCTAAACCGGTAAGTTGCCGAAAGGTCCATGCGGTGATACGCCGGGAGCCGGAACCCGTTTTTTTTTCCGAAATGGAGGTAGGAATACCCGGTACCGTCGAGGAGGGTAATCTCATATGAACCGACGGGTGCTGAGTATGGCTTGCCCGTGGCATATACCCAGTTGGCGGCCAGTGTCCAGGGACCTGTTGTAAAACTGCTTACCAGTTTGAGTTCATGTGTTTGATCGTGCAGCGCCGGGTATGGATTGCCGTCATTTAATCCCTCAAACGTGTAATCAGTACTGCTCAGAGTATAACTCAGCCACCCTGTGTACCTGCCTAAATTCTGCTTAAACAGAATATCCACTCCGCGGGTAATGCCATCTCCAAAATAGAACAGTTCCTCCTGGTCGATACTGGACAAGGGACCGCCAAAACGCAGGGAATATTCCGATAGCCCGTTCAGGTTTTTCTGGTACGCCTCGACATCCAACAGAAAGCGCGGCCGTTCATATGAAGCACCGACAACATAGTGTTCCGATGAACCAACCGGCATACCGTCATTGCCCGTCAGCAACCAGAAATCCGTGCTGCCCTGCTGGATGTCTTCCTGGACCGTCCGGTTTATAAATTGGTTGTACCTTCCCCAGGCACCTTTCAGTTTAATGTGATCGGTGAAGCTTAATTCCAGCGAGGCCCGGGGCTGCCAGTAGGTTTTGTCAGTCTCGTTGTAATAGCTGCCCCGTATGCCGGCAGTCAACAGTAATCGGTCAAACAGGGTCCAATTATTCTGCAGATACCCGGAAGTAATGGTTCCCAAGTCACTCCGATCAACGACATTCAGGGTGTCGTTGATTGTGTTTTGATAGTCAATGTCGTTATTGGTGACCTGAAATCCGAACTCGAGATCGTTGGTATTCGAAATTTTATATTCCGTATCCAGTTTGAAGGTGAAATCACGCACATCATTCTCACCCCGCACATCAAATCCCCCGAAGTCCCGTTCTGCTTCGCTCGAATTTTGCCGGTCGCGGTCAGAAAAATAGTTGGAGTAAGACAACACCGTGTTGCTGTAGAGCCGGTCATTCCACAGCCGTGACCATCGCAGCCCCACACCCCGGTTACCCCATTTGGTGATATCGGTATTATTTGTAGTTGTTATATCATCATTTCCCGCATTCGGACCAAATCCTCCAAACTGTTGATCTCTTGAATTGTCCAGGTTGTCTTGCCCGCCATAAAGACTCAAGGCGAGGAGATCGCTTTCGGAGGGACGATACGTAATTTTTGTATTTAGATCATAGAAATTAAAGTCGGGTTCTGTCTGGAACTGACCACCCCCGAATGGTCCCCCGGGGGCTTCTCCAGCAGGACCGCCCGTCTCCTCTTCAAAAAGCCCAAAGATACTATTGTATATGCCGGTTCGAATAATGTCGGTGTATGAACGGCGGGCGGAAATCAGTACGGAGGCCTTGTCGGAGACGGGAAACTCCACCATGGCGTCTGCACTCAGGGCACTTATTCCGCCGTTGAATTTAAACTCCTTATAGTTGCCTGAGCGGCCACTCAACTCCACTACGCTCGATAATCGCCCTCCATATTTTGCAGGATATCCCCCTTTGTAAAGCTGCACATCCTGTATGGCGTTACTGTTGAAAGCACTGAAAAAACCGAAAAAATGGTCCACTTTGTATAGTGTGATCCCGTCAAGCATCATCAGGTTTTGATCCGACGTACCGCCGCGAACATATAGTCCCGCTGTAGATTCGTTGGTTCCACTTACGCCGGGCAGGAGTTGAAGGGCCCGGGAAATATCTTTTTCACCAATACTGGGCAGGTATTGAATCTGTGTTGGGGATATTGAGGTTCTGCTGATGCGACCTGTTTTTATATACTCATATTCTTCTGCTTTCACGGTCACCTCATCGAGCTGGGCAGTGGTTTTTACGAGCTCTATTTCCAGCAGGGAGTTGCCACCAATAGAGTCCAGTTTCACTGTTTTCTGCTGGTACCCGATATAACTAAAGGAAAGTACAATGGAGTCGGCGGGCAGGTTTACGATGGTAAAATACCCATCCGCGTTGGTGGTGGTTCCGCGTTGCGTATTCACCATTCCCACATTTACATGGGGTAAGCCTTCACCCGTGTCCTTGTCTTTTACGATTCCCCTGACTGATGTGGAATGTTGGGTAAATGCCAACTGCGGCAGAATTAACAGGGTCGTCAGCGCCAATAGCACTCTCTTTATGGTATGTTCTGTTGATTCATTTTTTTTCATCAGTCTCTGCATGTTTATCATTGAGATTATCTGGCATCAGATTACTAACCGAGGATATACCCGTCGGCACCTGGTTCAAATTCATGATTAGTGCTGCATAAATAATGGCAGATGCCGGTCAGGCATCTGCCACATCCGTATACCATGGGTTAATTGAGTCTTACCAGCAGGTGATCGGCCGTTCTCATGATTACGCGGTATATTTTACCATCAGTTTCAATATCATTGACATGCAGTTGACCCACCGAGATATGAACGGCATTACTGCCTGATGCCTCGGCTACACTGGTGATTATTTCCTCGGGAATGGTATGGGCCCCGTCTTGATCTTCCAATATGATCATTTCTGAGCTTTCCCGGGTGAATTGACCGGGTTTTTGTCCTTCCCGGGGATTGAGAGCGGGACGAATATGTATTCCCACGGGTTTGCTCGACATCGCCTCCCACTTCAACTCCAAATCACCGGAATGAGCCTGCAGGTGAGTTTCAGAGGGAGAGAGAATGGCAACCTGTTTGTCTGGTGCCGTAATGGAAAGACGCAGGGCGGGGAAATCCCCGGATCCACTTGTTTCTATCGAGTACTCCCCCCCGGCAACGTAGGTAAGTGATGCGGTTTGTTGAAACGGACCGAAATGTTTGCTGCTGTACACCAGCTGATCAGCAGAGAACCGACTCTGTTGTTTGGCCAGTTCAATTGTTTCATTCCCAGCCGACCGGATGGTGACAGTGCCCATATCGACCGTGGAAACGTGATAGGGCGGTTGCAGCTGCACCTCCTTGTCAAAACCGATGGCCATCGCCAAGGCCAGCATTTCATTGTCGTCAGAAAACCGAGAGTGGGGATTCATCCCGTTCCAGTTAAGCATAAATATGCCGTCTCCGCTGACTTCACCGGTTTCGCTCGATGCCAGAGCGGCAGTCATCGGTTCCGGGAACTCCAGCTCGGAGGAGGCCTCAATATTCGGGGTCAGGCTATCTGAACAAGAGATAGTGCTCAGGATAAAAAGCAACATTACCGCTTTGTTGATTTGTGTATTCATCTTGTTTCTCCAGTTGTAATTTTGGGTTATGATGAACTGCTTGTTTGATTAGACAAGGACCAACCCATATGCTTGCATTTTTTATAAGCAATGGTAATTAATCGGCATTACATCATTTTCAGGCGGTGATGAATACCCGTACAAAAAGTGAGACAGGGGTATAGTGAAACCACGGGCCGCTGATATATTCAATTCACCAACTGACGAGACCAGACGAAAGTGTATGATCAGCCATTATGTAAGAAGATGGGCATGTGGTTGATATACCGCAGTTATCCTTTTTCGAGGAATAAGCAACTAAAGTACACCCTGATCCCATAGTGCCGGATTCAGATCGGTTCAAGTCCGATCGAACTGAATGGCTCTTCGACACCGGTAACAACGATGATTAGGTTACCGGTTATCAAACGGGCGTTGGTTCCTCATAAGCGGGGTTGGACCATCTGGTCCCGGTCCGCGACCTGCAGACATTATACGTCGAATAAAAATACGCTGCTGGCGCTCCGACAGGAACTTTTTCGCCTCCTGAAGACTCTCCAACGCTTGGTCGCCGATCTGTAACCGAATCTCCGCAATCTCGCGCATGGTATTCCGAATACTGTCGGTACTGCTGCTGTCCTGCTCGATCAGGACCGTAAACATCTTTTCCTCAAGCCGAAGTATTTGCTCTCGCTGAGGTTCAACCTCGGTTCGAAAGGACTGCAGCACTTGAACCAGTTTTTTGCGCTGTTCGGCAGAAAGATTTTCAACACTATCAAACGGTTGCGTAAATGGGGCCTCGAATTTAGGTTTGGGATCCATGAACCGGGCAATCGGAGGCTTCCGGTCAGTTACATGCAGGTACACGATAGTCCCCAGCAGTCCTATATTGAGCACGATTAAAAATATGAGAGCCCCAACCATTGTTTTCACTTTCATTGCTGACCACCTTCCATTTCTGTTAATACGACTTCGAATTGTGAACCCAGGTTTGGCTGGACCATACCTTCATAATACAATTCCGAAATCGAGGTGTTTTGATTTGCCTGCAGGTCAGACTGGGAGATGTACACCAGCTGTTGTCCGATTACAAACCCGAGTAGCAGCCCCAGCACAACCAGGGAACAGGTCAATAGTTTTGAGAGCCCAAAGAACGACGCCTCCGGAACTGTTGCTGCCCTATCGGGATCCTCAGCTCTGCGTTTGATTCGAACGGGCAAGTAAGGATCTTTCTGCAATGTCGGCAACAGTTCGGGCCGGGGATCCTCCAACACGCTCTGCATCGCCTGGAAATAGGAATGACATGTTTCACATGTTTGCAGGTGCTGTTCAACAGCACGCTTGTTTTTAGTATCAAGCTGGCCTTCCCACCAATCAAGGAAGTATGTTTTTACGTGTTTGTTATTTGGAATCATACGAGTCACCTTACGATTTGGCATTTAATCTCTTAAATCATCAGTATATGGTTCCATTAGTTTCAGCAATTTTTTCTTGGCCCGGAATATCCGTGATTCCACGGCACTTATCGACAGCTCCATGACTTCGGCAATCTCCCGATTACCCATCTCATCATACCGTTGCAATACCAGCGGTACCCGGTACTTGGCGGGAAGTTGTTGTATCAGTTCCCAAACCAGGATCTCCCGTTCCTCCCGCTCAATTTTTTCGTCGGGTGGTTCAAACCCGTCGTTGCTCCAGAAATCAAATACCGGCACCTCCGATCGAACGACTTCCGTAACGGAGCGTTCCAGGAGATCCAGCCAGTGGTACCTGTTTCGTTTTTTCAGGTAATTCAGCACATGATTTACGGCGATACGGTAAATCCAGGTATAGATACTGGATTGCTGGTTAAAATCATCAATGTTTTCAAATACCTTCATGAAAATGTCCTGCGTCAAATCACGGGCCACATCCTCTCCACCGGTCATACGGTATGCCATGTTTAAAATTCGATCGCCATACTCTTCATACAGCTCATCAAACGTAACCGGTTTTTGTTCTGTGGATTCTGTCATATAATAATCATAACTCAACTACCTGTTGATACCAACTGTTCTTCCTGTTTCATTAGACAAACGACTATCAAATTTCTTGTAAAAATTTTTCAAAAGATCAGCAGTTAACAAGAAACAAAGCTCGATATGCCACCTACTAAAATCCAGCTAAACAATGGAGTGATATCTACTGAAAATATATCCCAAATGACAATATACCGTTCTACCCTGATTCGGGAATCGATATTAAATATTGTCGGTTTACAGTTGGCTGTTCATGCCCTGCTTTCGGGCCTGGCGCCTCGAGGATTTTGCTGTTTTAGCAGTTATGCTCCAAACAAGGGAGAATTTAATGGCCTGCAGGTGTAGGTCATACTTACCGTAAGGATTAATAATACTGATCAATATCTTGACTGCTCACTCAACAGCACAAGGTTCCATACCAACTCACTCCTCTATGATGAATTTCACCATAATGTCAAGTCGCTGTGTATAATAATTTCTGTAAAAGTAGATAAGTAGAAAAAAAGAAAGGCCATGGCTAGGTTTTGATTGAACGCTTAAAATATAACCAAACCATCATTGCCATGACCTCTAAGAAAAAGGATACGAAGACTGGAGAAGAATTTCAGCTGGAAGATCTGCTACAGACTGACA
>JAWVZC010000128.1:0-10764 GCA_033722415.1 Balneolaceae bacterium
AGGTTGAGGTGGCACACATCGGCCCCGATCTCGGCCGGGCTGGTAATTCCGACCTGGGCATTCATATTCGCCCCGTCCATGTAGACCAGTCCGCCGTTATCGTGGATCAGCTTGCAGATCGCCTTGATATCTTCTTCAAAGACCCCGTGGGTGGAGGGATAGGTCACCATCAGCGCGGCTAGGTGCTCGCGGTGGGCCTCCACTTTTTCCTGCAGGTCGTCCAGGTCGATATTTCCGTGCTCGTCACATTTGGTAACGACGACCTCCATCCCGGCCATTACGGCACTGGCGGGGTTGGTTCCATGGGCCGAATCGGGCACGATGGTTACATTGCGCTGGTCCTCCCCCCGGCTTCGGTGATAGGCCCGAATGGTCATCAACCCGGTATACTCACCCTGTGCCCCCGAGTTGGGCTGAAGAGAAACGGCATCAAGCCCGGTAATGGCCCGGAGTTGCTGTTTCAGCTTCCTGAACAGGTCATGATACCCCTTGGCCTGCTCAACGGGGGCAAACGGGTGGAGCTTGGTGAATTCAGGCCAGCTCAGCGGGATCATTTCAGCCGTGGCATTCAGCTTCATCGTGCATGATCCGAGGGAGATCATGGAGTGCACCAGCGAGAGATCCCTGTTCTCGAGCTGTTTCAGGTAGCGGAGCATCTCGTGTTCGGAATGGTACAGGTTGAACACCGGGTGCTGCAGGTAGTCTGTTGTTCTTGAAAGCCTCCCGGGATAGTTCACGGTTACCGATTCCGAAATGGCGGGAATATCGACCGCGGTCTCCTTTCCGGTAGCCTTGGCAAAAATATCTATAACCTGATTTACGTCGTCGAGATCTTTAACCTCGTCAAACGCGATACCGATGCAGCCGTCCTCATAATAACGGAAATTGACTTTCTGCTTGAGCGCCTGCACGCGAATCGACTGCTGCTGGGTCTTTGCTGTACACACTTTCAGCGTATCGAAAAAGTGGGTGTTTTCAATCTCAAACCCCAGCTGCTGCAGCGCTTTTGCCGCCGTTTTGGTCAGTCCGTGAATACGCTCAGCAATCCGCTGCAATCCTTTAGGACCGTGGTAAACAGCATAAAACCCGGCCATCACCGCCAGCAGTACCTGGGCCGTACAAATATTGGATGTGGCCTTTTCGCGGCGAATATGCTGTTCGCGGGTTTGCAGGGCCATCCGGTATGCCGGGTTGCCCTCCGCATCCTGCGTAACCCCGATAATACGGCCGGGTACTTTTCGCTGGTACTCCTCCCTGGTGGCAAAAAAGGCCGCATGGGGACCTCCGTATCCCATCGGCACGCCAAACCGCTGGGAGGAGCCCACAACAACATCGGCTCCCATTTCGCCGGGCGGGGTCAGCAGAGTGAGGCTCAGCAGGTCGGCGGCAACCACCGTTTTCACTTCCTGTTCTGCCGCGGCGGTAATCAGGTCGCGGTAATCGTACACTTCCCCGTTAGTGGCGGGATACTGCAACAGCATGCCGAACAGTTCCGGGTCGGCGACATCCAGCTCATGGTGATCGCCAATCACCAGTTCAATACCCTGCGGTTCGGCACGTCCCTTCAGCACATCGATCGTCTGGGGATGACAAAGCTCCGATACAAAAAATTTGTTGGCTTTTCTCCGCTTCGATCCGCGCCGGGCAGAATGCAGCATCGACATCCCCTCGGCAGCCGCGGTTCCCTCATCCAGCAGCGAGGCATTGGCCAGCTCGAGCCCGGTAAGATCAGAAACCATCGTCTGGAAATTGATGAGCGCCTCCAGCCTTCCCTGGGCGATTTCGGCCTGATAGGGTGTGTATGAGGTGTACCAGCCCGGGTTTTCGAGCACGTTTCGCTGGATCACATTCGGGGTCAGCGTATCGTGGTACCCCATGCCGATAAACGACTTGTATTTTTCGTTGCGAGCGGCCAATCCCCGAAACTCCTCCAGGAAGCGGTACTCGCTCATCGGTTCCTCGAGATCGGGCTGTTGCTGCAGCCGGATATCCCGGGGAACGGTTTCATCGATAAGCTGTTCCATGGTTTCGGCGCCGACGTGCTTCAGCATCTCGTCGACCTGTACTTCATCCGGACCGATATGGCGGTGCCAAAAACGCTCCTTGTCAAAATTGATACTCATGTCCGTTTGCTGGTTTAGAGAATTGTTCTGTAAGAGTGGACACTAACAAAAATCCGTGCCTGCAGGTTCTTTTTTTTCTTTGTTTGCATAGTTGTCTCTGCTGGATCGAAAGCACAAAAGGTAAGCAAGATGAATGTAAAATTACAGGTCCCGTTCTTCCCGGGAATGTCAAAAACCGAACAGGGTAGCCATACGCCGTTCCATTCTCCTGATCGCCTGTCGGTATGGCTTGCTGACCAGGTAAATTTCGTTTTTTCGGTTGTCAATCGATAAGTCGATCCATCAGCTCCGCTGCAGAAACTGAATCTTCATGACAGGTGTTTTGACCTTCGGTACAACAATTGTCCGACAGGGAAGTTTTAGTTTTAACTTGTTGCGTTTTTTAATTACTTATTGCCTTTCAAATATTAAACTTAACATGGTTATAACTAGGGGCATGCTCAGCAGGACACTTATATCATATCTACTACCCGTATTCCTATTATTCCCCTCGCTGGTCACCGGTCAAAACAGTGGCGACGAGTCAGGGATCGTCGTAACACCCGATTCCCTGGAACTGGAGATCGGGGAAGAGACAACGCTCCAGGCAACAGTTTACGATGCGGAAGGCACTGCTACCCGTGATACGGTGATATTCTATTCGCGTTCACGCTCATCCGTTTCCGTAACGTCCGATGGTCGGGTAAAAGCGTTTAAGCCCGGCCGATACGAAATTATGGCGATCGCAGTCACTCCCGGAAAACGGCTGTCACGTGTTATCAATGTAAATGTGGCCTACCCTCCGGTGGAGGAGATTACGATCAGCGGACTTCCGGAAACGATCTATACCGGTACCCGGATACCGCTTGCATACCGGGTTACGGACAGCAAAGGCATGGAACGATCAGAGGTGGACGTTACACTGGCAAGCTCTGATCCAGCGACTGCCGAACTAAACCGATTCAACGAACTTATCCCCAAGAAGGCGGGAACGTTCACCCTCCACGCCACCGCAGGCGGTATCAGCCGGACCGGGGACCTGGAAGTGGTCGAAAATCCTGTCGTTCGTATTACGCTGACGTCCGATGCCCGGGAGGTCAGAACGGGTGATGTGGTCCACCTGCAGGCGGAGGCGGTAGCCGGTAACGGCAAACCCGTGGCAGATGCACCGGTTACGTACTCCTTCCTGCATCTCAGCAACAATGAGGGCCATACCGGTGCAGCCGGGAAGATTACGCAGGATGGACGATTTGTGGCCAACCAGCCGGGCCTCTTTCGAATCACGGCCAAATCCGGCGAGATCGTCGACGAGCTTGCAATCCGCGTCCGTCCCCGTACGGTTCAAAAAGATATCCAGGTGGTGGGACACGGGCAGGTGCTGGACAAGCACACCTCGGACCTCTGGGTCTGGGAGGGGATCGACGGGCGCGATTATGCCGTAACTGGAACATGGGGCGCGGCCGGGGAAGCGTTTTTCTGGGATGTGACCGATCCTGCCAACATGCAGATCGTGGATACGGTAACCGTCGACGCACGCACGGTCAACGATGTCAAAGTCTCGGAAGACGGGCGGATCTGCGTGATTACCCGGGAAGGTGCCTCTGACCGGAAAAACGGGATTGTAATACTGGACGTCAGCGATCCCCGGAATGTGAAACGTATTACCGAATACAACGACGGACTAACCGGCGGTGTGCATAACGCTTTCATCTGGAACGACCACGTATTTGCCGTAAATAACGGCCGGCGATATGATATTATCAACATCGAAGATCCTGCCAACCCGAAAACAGTAAGCCGTTTCGAACTTGACACCCCCGGCCACTCAGTGCACGACGTCTGGGTGGAAAACGGGATCGCCTACTCCTCCAACTGGAGCGACGGTGTCCAGATTGTAGACGTGGGCAGCACCCCGCAGGCCCAAGGCCCCGAAAAGCATGACACCGGGGCGGGTTCTCCTGAAAACCCGGTGAAGCTGGGCAGTTACACCTACCCCAGCGGGTGGAATCACGCCGCATTCCCCTTCAAAAGCCAATCCACCGGTGACTTTTACGTAATTGCCGGTGACGAGGCGTTTCCCAACGGCATCTTTATCCAGGACACGCCAACCATTCCTGCCGGGTGGATCCATTTTATCAAATTCGAGGGCGGGTGGAACAGCCCGCGCGAGGTAGCCCGTTACGAGGTACCCGAAGCCGGCACCCACAACTTCTGGGTGAAGAACGATACGCTCTACGTGGCCTACTACAACGCCGGGCTGCGTGTAGTGGATATCTCCGGCGAACTGATGGGCAATCTCTACGAACAGGGGCGGGAAATCGCACGGTTCCGGCCGATACACCACGAAGCGATCGTCCCCAACGCATCCATGACCTGGGGACCCCAGCCCTACAAGGGGCATATCTTTGTGTCCGACTGGAACTCCGGCCTGTGGGCGCTGAAACTGGAAGAGGAGTAGGTACCCGGTAAATTCGCTACCCGGAAGATACTGATAAACAAGCGTTACCATGATACGGCAATACATCAGCATTACTTTCCAATTAGCACTTTTGACAGGATTTCTGGTTTGCACCCTTCCACCCGGAACGGTTTCTGCCCAGATCTACCGGGTGTATGTAGCTGCAGAATCAGAGGATGAGGTCGCCCTGGTTTCGTTTGATGCCGAGACCGGCACGGGAACCGTCGAGGATGTGGTGAGCGTAGGGCAGTATCCCACGGAGATCGAGGGCCCGCACGGGATCAACATTTCCCCGGATGGAGGCCACTGGTACCTGTCGGTGGCGCACGGCAATCCGTACGGCTGGCTCTACAAATTTACCACCGGCGAAAACAGATTTGTTGAGCGCACGCAACTGGGCCTGTTTCCTGCAAGTATGGAGATATCAACCGCCACCGGACTGCTGTATGTGGTCAATTTCAACCTCCACGGCGATATGCAGCCAAGCACAGTTTCGGTCGTCGATCCCGAAGCGATGGAAGTAGTCGGGGAGATCGAAACCGGTATCATGCCGCACGGTTCCCGGATAACGGAAGACGGTCGCCGTCAATACCACGTTTCCATGATGACCGATGAACTGGTGGAAGTAAATACGCTGACCATGGAGATCACCCGCCGGCTGAATGTAGCCCCGGTTTGGGAAGACAACAGCCAAACACCTGTTCACAACACCGGCCACACGGAGATGTACCAGCCGACCGCCAAACCCACCTGGGCCGATCCCCATCCTCAAAAACCGCTGGTATATGTCGCCAACAACGGGTCTGACGAGGCGGTGGAGATCAACATCCGATCCTGGGAGGTTACCCGGCGCTTTTCAACCGGTAAAGCCCCCTACAACCTGGAAGTCAGCCATGACGGACGGTTGCTGGTCGTAACCTACAAGGGAGAAGGAAGTACCGGGATCTGGGACCTTGAGAGCGGCCGGGAGCTGGCCAAAATACGAAACAGCCGGCTGGTTTCGCACGGGGTTTCCATTTCACCCGATAACCGGTATGCGTTCATCTCCGTGGAAGGGAAAAACGGGGAGCCCGGATCGGTGGATGTTATCGACCTGGAGAAGCTCAGGCTCGCGGAAGTGATCGAGGTGGGCAAACAGGCCGGGGGAATTATGCATTGGAAAATGAGCGATTGATCACAGGAAACTGCCACCATGTCGGCTGCTACCTGGAAACTGCTACAATACGCGTTTATCTTCAAACGATTACGTCGTAGTCCGGAAGCCTAGCTGATGGCCAATTTTTAGCGGTAAATAATACCTCACCCATCATTCTTTCAGACTTTCAGACCGCACGAGCGGACGCTATTGCCCGAATTTACGCTATGTGGCGAACCGGCCCCGGAAATAACAGGACGAACCATATTTTAGCCTTGACTAAATTTATTTTTTTGCTATCTTCTACATTCGTCAAAAACGCATTATGTAACGCACAAGGGAAAAAACATGCTTGACTTTATAGAATTGAAAGATTGGTTCCTGTCACTGGGCGCAGTTTACCAGAGTCTGCTGGGAGGTCTCTTTACCTGGGGACTGACAGCAGCCGGTGCAGCGCTGGTATTTTTCTTTCGCAACATCCAGCAAAAGGTACTGGATGCCATGCTGGGATTCGCAGCCGGTGTTATGATCGCCGCCAGCTTCTGGTCCCTGTTGTCTCCGTCCATAGAGATGGCTTCCGCCCAGGGAAGTATCGCCTGGCTGCCCGCCGTAATCGGATTTTTGGCCGGTGGTGTATTTCTGCGCATATGCGACGCGTATATCCCGCATCTGCATATCGGGTTTCCGATGGATGAGGCGGAGGGTGTCACCACCTCCTGGCGGAGAGCGATTCTGCTGGTCCTCGCCATTACCATCCACAACATTCCGGAGGGGCTGGCCATCGGGGTGCTGTTCGGGGCTGCGGCATCCGGGATCGAAGCGGCCGGCGGTGCCACGGTAGGGGCGGCCATTGCACTGGCCCTGGGAATCGGCATCCAGAACTTTCCCGAAGGGACCGCCGTTTCCGTTCCGCTCAGAAGAGAGGGGGTTTCCGTAGGGAGGAGCTTCTGGTACGGGCAGCTTTCCGGGGTGGTCGAACCGATCTCCTGTGTCATCGGAGCGGCAGCCGTGCTTATGGTACGACCCATCCTGCCTTATGCGCTGGCTTTCGCAGCCGGGGCCATGATCTACGTGGTGGTCGAGGAACTGATTCCCGAATCCCAGCTCTCGGGAAATACCGACATCGCCACCATGGGCACGATGGTCGGGTTCAGCATCATGATGCTGCTGGATGTGGCACTGGGTTAAGAATATCTCATATGAATTAGAATCACCAAATTGTCTGGTGCATTCCGGTGCGATTATATATGTTTGGTCAGCTTTATTGATACAAACATATAAATCACACAGACGTGGGCAGCGACACAAAAAAAATACTCATCGTCGAAGACGACATGATCATTTCGATGGTACTCAGGCGTATGGTTGAGAAACTCGGTCACCAGATTGTAGATTCTGTCACCACCGGCAGCGAGGCCATCACAAAGGCGCTGGAGTTTTCTCCCGACCTGATCCTGATGGATATCCAGCTCAAGGATAATATTGACGGTATCGAGGCGATGAGCGAAATAAGGAAAAAGATCGACATCCCCGTGATTTACATTACCGGAAATTCCGATCTCTACAATCAGAAACGGGCCAAAGAGCTCGGGTACCTTGAGTACATGATCAAGCCGATCCAAATGGATGATCTAAAAAGTGCCCTTGAACGGCTTTTCCAGCCCAGTTAGCCCTGATTATCTTTACCCCTGAATTGCTCTGTTCGGGGGCTGATCCGCCCGGCTATCCTGCAGCGAGATCGTCCGGCAATTTTGCAGCTGCGTGGCCTGCCTCAGGCACGATCACTCGAAAACGAAGCTTCCTTAATGAACAACTGATCACCGGGTGAACCCCAACCCAACTATTCCTGTTTATAGATAACGAAACCGGAAATATAACGATCGACTGTTAAGAACATGAGCAACAAACTGAAGACATTGTCGAAGGGACAGCTGGAATCGTTTATTGCTGAAAAGGTGGGAGATTATATCGATGAGGATTGTACCTGTGAAATATCAAATATGAGCGTACCAAATATCGATAGCGAAGATCATATCGCACTGCACAATGAACGTACAATCAGATTCGAGGCCAAACTCTCCTACCACGATTCCTGAACCGGCCTAAGCACTGCCGGTGCCGTTGCGTAATATATGGATTACGGCTCCGGCCGCCCGGGTACGGTTTGAAGATATTTTTTACACGGTCTGCAGCAGAATTTGTACCGGGATAAAATTCAGGGATAATACAAGACGGGAAATTATTCCTGTCAGAATCGTAATAAGATAAACGACGGAGGGAGAATATTATGGCTGCAAACCTATGGCTTGCCGGTATAGCGGGAATAGCAGGAGCACTGGTAATGACTCTGTTCATCTACCTGTTTAAAGCGGCGGGATATAACTTGGATATCCCCTGGTTGCTGGGCACATATTTCGTCTCCCCTTCAGCAAAAGCCAAAGCGTACGCAACCGGGATGCTGCTGCACCTGCTGATGGGAGGCATATGGGGCGTACTCTATGTATACTTCCTGGTGGCAATGGTGGTTCCCCCCAACTGGCCGGCGGGGATTTTATATGGGGTCTCTCACGGCATTTTTATCGGGGCGATGATCGGAATCCTCTCCACCAGCCATCCCAACATCGGGGAGGGCAAACGTATGAGTGACCCCGGTATGTTCGGGCATCGCTGGGGTATAGGGGTTTCGGTAACCCTGCTGCTGGTACATATTATCTACGGGGTTTCAACATTATTGATCTATAACTCACTGTTTACTCCCTGAACCTTCTCAAAACGAAGGTAACACAGCAACATCCTGCTCATCTTGCAGTAATTCCGGTTGGGAATAAACGGAAGGCCACGTCCAAAGACGGGTCACCTGTTCCACTTCCAGGTCTCGAACGGTAAACTCATGGCCCTCCCGGCCCGATGCCACCGTAGCCGTAAAATGGGCCACACCTTCTCGCTTCTGGAATGGATTCACACTGCTTTGTACCGTTTGCACCCGGTAGCGTTTGATAATCACCGTATTTCTGCTCAGCAGTCGATAGCGCATAATCATCGTTTCCCGGCTGACGCCTACAGCGGCATCCCGGTACTGCAGGTAACCCAGTCCGGCGGCCGGAATGGCAATCAGCAGCAGATACCAGCTGAATGAAAACAACAAGCCCACCGGAACAATAAAGAGAACCGCCAGCAGCACCGAGCGAAATATGTAGCGGCGAATCGACCTGGAGGGAGGATGCACGGCCGGTACCGATTTATCGTATTCGGGCAGCACTTCACGTATAAAATCGACGACCCGCTTTTTCTGCATCAGGGGGAAAAGCATCACCGATTTACCGCCTTCGTCGCCGTAACCGGCACTGTCCAGTTTGAGGGTGGCATAGCCAAACGGCTGGCGCAGGAGTTCCTCCTTAACCTGGATTGCCTGTATCCGGTTAAAGGGGATCGTGAGCTGTTTCTGCTCAAAAATTCCGTGGGAGATCATGAGTTCCTCCTCTTTCAGCCGCACGTTGAAATTGCCGTACGTGATCACCGTTCCCAGGAATGAAAGCATCCAGGAAACCACCAGCAAAAACAGGATGGTGGTGACAATGAGCGAGGTACTGGCGGTGGTGGGAATCACCGCTTCCAGGTAGCGCACCATCTGCTCTTCCGACACCACCTGGTCGACCTGCGAAAAGATCGTGCCCACGATTGAAAGGGCCACCCCCAGGCGGCCCGAAGTGGTGGCCGCAATAACCAGATCCTTTGCCCCCAAACGATACACTTTCTCCGGCTGTTCTTTCTCCCGTACAGTCCCTTCAGCCGGTTTCTCTTTCCGCAGTTTTTCACGCAGCTCGCGGGCCACCGACTTTGTTACGGCACTGATCTTGGCCTCCTTGGAACCGCTGCCGGCAGTCTTGACCTGCACCTCCACCAGTCCGAACATCCGCTGCAGGATACCGGAGGTGATATCAATTACCTGGATGCGATCTTTGCTGATATATAGTTTCTGGCGCATCAGCACGCCCTGTTCAATTACGAGTTGATCCTCCTCGATCCGGTAGGTAAATCGAAGCCATGAGAGCACGCCCCACACCAGCAGCACGATGATGGTGCCCAGGATCCAGGTGATATTCAGCAGGGTTTCCTGGTCACCACTGCCACCCACAAAAAGGATGACCAGTATCGTGATAAAATTGCCCCGGATAATTTCGAGTACCTTGGTGATAGCTGCAACGGGATGTTGTCTGCGTGATTCAAACATCTTCCTGGGCCAGTCGGGCAAAGTTGGAGATCTGGTTCCGCACCTCGTCGGCGGTTTCGTCATCCAGGGCGGGGATCTCATGCGTGGTGGCCGCCGTGGTAATCGCCACGGTAGAAAGGCTGTAGTTCCTGAGAATGGGTCCCTGCCGGGTATCTACATGCTGAACCCGCTTGATCGGTATGAGGGTGCGTTTGATAATAAAGATTCCCCTGCGAAGATCCACCTCGTGCTCATCAACCTCGTAGCGCCACCGTTTCCAGCGCAGGGCGGGCAGTATGGTGGTCGTGGAGATGGTAATTATCAGGGCAAACAGACCGACTACCGCATCGATCCACCACGGAGGACCCTGCCCCTGGATGGTAAAAATGACCATCAGGCCGGTTACGAGCCAGAGAAACAGGGACCATATCAACCCGCTTATTCGCCAGGCACTTATGGCCGTTTGTGGTAATCGCTGCTGTGGTTCGGGTCTCACAAAACTAAGTTTAACATTCAACTGCCGTACCGTGAAACGTTCCGCGGTGCCGGATATTTCAGTCCGTCAACGGCATCCATTTGAAGTCGATTGCCAATAAGGGCAGATTTTATTGATTAATCAACCTGAAATTTGACGTATCACAGTCATTTGGGTAATTCTGCGATTATACTGCGACCTGTAAATTGATCATTACCGCCAATTACCCTGCATTGATACCATTTGGCGTATCCTTTAGAAACTGCCGGAAGCAGGATTCTGTGGCAGCTTTAACGGCCGGCCTGCACTTCACATGGATATTGATATATTTCATGTGCTCCGATCTCCGACCAGGTGCCTTGATGTTCGTGCCGACAACGCACC
>JAWVZC010000129.1:0-10630 GCA_033722415.1 Balneolaceae bacterium
ACCGCTTTTATCGTCATTGGGTACCCTTTTTGGTAGTGTTCATTTTTTCACCGATGAAAAAACGAACCCCATATGAATCGCCGGCTGGTGAAATTTTTGTCGCGTTCCCTTCGTCTGCGCTAAAACCAGTTAACTCGATCCACCGGGAGGCGTGGATCTCAAACAGAAATGGTTTTGTAACGCTCCGGCTCCGGTCACTGTACCAACAAACATTTCAACCGCCGGTATACAGCAGCTTATCATTCGTATATTGGTACATTCCTTATCCCGAGTTCACGTTATTAAGTGCCTCGCCAATCCCGGAAGGAATAATAGGAAGGAAGCTCATCCTGATTCAAAAAATTATACTACATACCCTCTTTTTACCCGGTAAAAACCCTGGTCAATTTTGGCATATACATACCGGATATGTGGTAAAAAATCAATTCATTCAATGTTTGAATACCTTTTAAGAAAAATAAAAACAAGTATTTAAGGATTATAATGTAGGGAGATTAACTACAGCTATTTCACTTTTTCACTTAGTGTCAAAATTTGTTTCAGCCGCTAATTTTTAAGCAGATGACCACCTTGCGTTTCTAATGACAATGACAATTGAATGAATCTGAGGTAACTACAATGAAAATACGACATAAGATCAGAAGAGGATACTCCTACCTGGTCGGGTCAGTTCTCCTCGCCATTTTTTTGGGTCTGCTAATCGGAACGGCCGAGGCCCAGAAAGAAAAAGTAGAAAAAAGCGAGCTGCCCGAGGAAGTGGTAACGGCGATTGAGAAGGATTACCTTCCCTGTAAGGATAGAATTACCTGGTATACCACCGACAAATCCGGCAACATCGATTATTACATCGCAACTGCAAGGGGCGAAAATATGAATTGCGAATCGGTTTACAATAGCAGGGGCGAACTAATCCAGGCCCGAACGGTGATGACCAATATCAAACTCCCTTCATTTGTTATGCAGTCTGTTAAAGATTCGTACCCGGGTTGGAATGTGAATGATACACGGATGGTTTTTCGTGATTTTACCATGGATCGGAAACATTTTGAAGTCGTCATTGCACGGGACGATGATGAAAAAACGATCTATTTTGACGGGATGGGCAAAGAGGTGTCTGCAGATGAAGTGAGGGACAGGCCCTTTACCGAAATCAAAAGAGGACAGGTTCCCGGTCAGGTAGTAAATTCTATTGAAGCCGATTTCCTGCCGTGTAAAGATAAGATCCGTTGGTATTCTGAGGAATCGGCCCGGTCGGAACTCTATGTTATACGCTCGACCGGCCGAAACATGAATTGCGAGGCGGTATATGATAGTCGCGGTAACCTGCTGCACTCCAAAACGGTAATGACCAACGTAAAACTGCCCCCGGCTGTAATGTCTGTAATCACGCGAAATTATCCCGGATGGACCATCAGCGAAGACAAGATGGTGATGAGAGATTTCGACGAAGAGCAGCGATACTTTGAAGTATCCATCGTGAGGGATGGAGAAACAAGGAAGTTGTATTACGACGCCAACGGCAAGCTGGTCGACTCCAAAGAGGTAGTCGGCTGATTAAGTGTAAGAGATGACCATTTCACAGATGCCCGGAATCTTTCCAGGTGTACAATTCCGGGCATCTTACCAGGGGCAGTATCCGGATTGGAAAGAAGGCGTCAGGTATACTTGTCCGGTATACGCTATTCACTATCACACCTGAATCTTTTTGGGAGGAGGCCAGGCGATATGAAAATCGGGACCAAATTGTTTCACAAATGCTTGAATTATTAGCTTTTACAGCATCGATCCTGACAGTCTTCGGGAGAAATGACGTCAAAATTGGTATGGTCCCCAAAAATAGAGCCAACGGCGTATTTACGAGCATTGCGGTGATGCCTTCACACCGCGGAGTCGCGAAATCTAATCCATCCTTCAATCGCATATATCAAAATGTCATCTAATGCATAATACGTAGTGACATATCGTACGGTTATGCAGACCGTGGCATTACACGAATGCAAGACTATTTTTATTAGCGATGCGGGCCAGCAACCCATGGTTCCCTCACGATACGGACTCCCCTCGCCAGCTGTTGATACCTGAATTCTGATCCAGATCTGAGTTCAGAACGCTTCCCCGAACTGGAAATAGAAGCCGCTGGTTTCGCGGCCCAGACCGAAATCAATGCGGATGTTCGTGGGGTCCTGCTTGTTGATATTGAACCGGAGCCCCGCCCCGGCAGACCACTTGTATTTTTCAAGTGAAAGATCTTCGAATCGGTTCCATACGTCCCCTGACCCGGCAAATAGCGTAAAACCCAGCCGACCCTTGATGTTCTGTCGCAACTCAGCCTGGAGCTGGGCCGAATTTTGGTCGCGGAATCGTCCAAGGTAATATCCCCGGTTGATGCGGTCACCGCCGAGGGTGGCCATGTCATTGAACGGGGGATTGCCGCTGTTGAGTTGAACCAGGCTCTGCAATGCAAGTACCGATCGTCCGTCGCCGCTGATATTGATGTATTTACGGGCATCAAAACGGTAGCTGGTGTATGTCACACTGCTCCCCAGCCAGCCAGGATAACCGATAAATGAGAGCTCCACAAAGTAATGATTGGTCGGGGTCATATTGCTGTTGCGCCGGTCCCAGCGGGTAATCCACCCGACACCGGCCGCCGTACTGCCTTCGGCACCGGTAACATCTGGGGTGGGAATGGCGGTGCCGTCACCCTCCTCGAAAGTCACATTGAACAGGCGGGACCAGCGCAGATAGGGTCCGGTGAATAGGCCGGTTCCAAGATTGCGAAGAACCCGTTGTTCCAGGTTGACCTGTTGGTAAAGTACCGAAATTTCATCGTCGTTTTCGGTAAATGGACCTACTCCCCAGTAACTCTCCGGGAAGTAGTAATAGTAATAGTTGCCGTTCAGGATCCATGACTCTTCTCGCAGGATAATGTCGGGTACGACACTGGTCAGCAGCTGTTTTTTCGTGGTATACAGGGCGGAAACAAGGATACTTGAGGAACGGGTGGCCGGACCGGCTCCCGTTGGTTTGAACTGGGGTACCGCCAGCGCTCCGAACATGAATCCGGTTTCGGGGCTCGATCCGAGAGCGGGCAGGAACAGGATCCTGTTCCGGTATTCGGTATTCGTTGAGTCGGTATCGGTTCGGGGTTGGGCCGAAAGATATTCCGCTGCAGGGCCGATCGCCAGTAGCAGCATAATCGTTATACGGATCAGCTTAAGTGTCATAATGCGGTGGATGAACGATTGTTTTTAATGTCTGCCAACGTTTGAACAAACTTCTTCGGTTCGGCTATGAACGGGGTATGCGCCGAGTGATCAAAAGGTATCAGCTGCTTGCCGAGTGGGGCTTCCAGCTGGGCGTAATATTCACGAACCAGCTGGTGGGGAGTGTTGTAATCGTTGCGGCCGGTCATGAAAAACAGAGGCACTTTCACGGTCGGGATTTCCGAAAACAGGTCGATGTCGTTGGTTTCTTCCCACATGGGACCGCTGCCGCGATTGGCGCCTTTAAACCAGCGTATATAGTCGGTAAGAGTATACTCTTCGGCCTGCAGTGACTTCCAAAGCAGTTCGGGGAACCCGGCATCCATACCACCTCCAAACGCATCGATCATCTTGGCAAACTGCACGTAGCGGTCGTGATTCCGGTAAGGGGGAGGACCCAGGTTTCTGAACTCCTCTTTCTGTTGTCGGGTACCGTTTGTTTCCACCTGCTTTTTTAGCCAGTTGTATGACAATGCAGCGGCTCTGTCGGTATGGACTACCTGCGATACCGAAATAAAGGCGTGGTAGTCTTCCGGGTACCGTTCGACGGTATACATGCCCAGCAAGGTACCCCAGGAATGCCCGAGAAGGTAGATCTTATCCCGGTTGAATTGTTTCAGCAGGTACCGGGTCACTTCATGAGTATCCCGGATAAACCGGTCCAGCGTCATGGTTACTTCCTTAAAATTCCGGGGATTGGATTTCCCGGCTCCGCGCTGGTCCCAGTGAACGACAACAAATTCCTGCTCAAGTTCGCGGGTATAGGCGTGATGGATCGGCATCTGAGCGGACCCGGGACCTCCGTGGAGCCAAAGCAGGAGGGGATTCGTGCGGTCGGTTCCCCTGATTAACAGCCATTGCTCCATACCGCCCACCGTAACCGGCCTGAGCTCGGCCACGGCATTTGGTGTGTTGATCTGTTCAGTTTCGGCTGTACAGCCGATTACCAGCAGAATAAAAGCGGCAACAGTTATCTGTTTTTTCATACGCATTTTGAACAGTTCCGTCAGTTAGAAAGGTAGCAAGACTGGTAAAATTCTGCCACACCGGATTATATGCCGAGGCAACCGGCACCCGCCGTTTTCCCGGTCTGTTACTTGAAATTGAGTATATGGGAGACCATAAATTGCAGGATCAGTGTGCGGTGAATGTTGGGGGGGTAATCGGGCTATTCCCTGGCGACAATGGTTACGCCGTCTTCAATTCGTTCATCCGGATGCGTCAATACCCGCTCTCCCGCTTGCACGCCATCGAGAATCTGGGTGTACAGCCCGCTTTGATGGCCAATTGCTACCTGCCGCAACCTGGCGTTACCGGTCTCCTCGACAAATAGTGCCCACTGGTCACTGGTTCTGAACAGGGAGGACGAGGGGACCTGCAGCACCTGTTCGCCCTGCCAGATGAGGATTTCAGCCACCACCCGGAACCCGTCACCCAGGGCTTGCCAGTGGGGGTGCGGGGAAAGTATGTCAACAATGACAGGCACCCGCTGCTCCTCCACACCAAGGGCCGAGATACGGGTATAGCCGGAGGGTTCCAAAACGCGCACGAACCCGTCCAGCTCCCGGTCGCTGCCCTACCGTTTAATGCGAACATTCGTGGCACGCTCCACAAGAACGGCATCGGTCGAAAGCAGGTCCACCTGGATCTCCAGGGCATAGAGATCGCCGATCTCCACCATGGGAGTGCCCGCCTGAACCGTTCCCTCGCTTTTGTGGAGAATTTTCAGTAGTCGTCCCGGTTGCCGGAAAACTGGAAGGTTCGCACCGCCGATTCAGCCGCCTTGACTTCATATTCGGCTACGTTAACCGCAAATTCCGCAGAATTGCGCTGGCTATTAGTTCGCTTTGCCGCCAACCGCACCTGATCAAGTCCCTGCTCACTGCCGACTCCCTGTTTGTAGAGATCTTCTATGCGCTGAAGTTCCTTATTGGCCTGCCTGTATTCTTCTGTCGCCAGCGCCAGCTGTTCCTCTGCCTGTCGGAGGCGGGCATTGGCCGCATCAAGCTGGGCTTCGGCCACTTCGCGCTGGCGAGCACTGATAAGGTCGGGTACGGGTTGAATGGTAAACAGGACCTGACCGCTGGCCACGGTATCCCCGACCTCGTGCTGTATGCGCAGGGCGTAGCCGGCAACCGGTGCAGAAATGGTATAGCGGTCCATGACCCGTGTTTTGCCCTCTTCCTCAATGGTTACTTCCAGCGGGGCAATCCGGGCCTCCTCCAGGGAAACGGTAATGGGCGATGGCCAGAATCCCCGTACAAGCAACAGGACCAATATGAATGCTGATACTGCCAGGTATACGTGTTTTCGTGTGAATGTCATGATTTCATTCTCTCGTTTTAAGTACCTCGATAAGGTCGAGACGATTCAATTTCCTGCGGATCACCAACCCGGAAACAAGTGCGGATACTACAACGACCAGGGCTCCCAATGCATAGGTGGCCCGGATAATATGCATCGGAATCCGGTACATTTCGGTCTGCAGTGACCAAACGATGAAGTAGGTGAGCCCCCAGCCAAGCAAAAATCCGATCGGGATCGCCATCAATACCAAAAGGGCCAGTTCCCCGAGAAGGATGTAGGAGATTTCGCCCCGGGTGAAACCGAGAACCCGCAGGCTGGCCAGTTCGCGGCTGCGTTCTGATAGTGAGATACGGGCATTATTGTACACCACGCTGAATGCCGTAGCTCCCGCAAACAGAGAGATAAAAAGCGCCATGATCAGCCAGGTTTGAGCGGTGGACTCATAAAAACGTTCAATAATCTTCTGTTTTGATATGATCTCTCCCACCCGGGGACTCTCCCGGAGCGTTTCAGTAAGGGCATCCAGTTCATTCCGGTTTACCATCAGGTAGGTGCCGCTTATTACACGTTTTCCGGGCAGCAGCCGGCTTAACTGTTCGATGTTCATATACCCGCTCAGACCGAAATATTCGTTGATAAACCGGGTAACCGGGATAGCAGCAGACCGCCCGCTGCCCTCAAGAAACTCGACCTCTACCGTATCGCCGGGTTCTACCTTCAAAATATCCGCCAGTTTACGGGTCATCAGCAGCCCGTTTTCGGGCACCGGCACCGGCTCCTCCTCCGTATTCAGCAGTATGCAAAGCGTCATATTCTACTGCAGGCCCTGTAATGAACTCAGCCGGGAGCGATGGGCTGTCCGAAAACGGACCGGTACCGTGCGGTGGTACTCTGCGTGATACACCCCGGGCAACCGTTTTATCTCCATAACGGCATGGTCTGAAACGGATTCAACAAAGGAGACACCGAGATCGAAGGGCTGAGCCCGCCGGAACTGAATCTCAACCAGGTATTTGACCGAATCGTTGCTCATTCTGCCCAAAATAACCAGCGATGTTGCAAACGCTATGCCGATAACCGCAAAGGTGCTCTTTACCCGCTGCCTGCCGAGCTGGCGGAGGATGATCTTTGTAGGTTGATCGAATGCCCCGGAGACACCCCGTTTTTCCGGAAGGCTCTTGTGATATACCTTCGGTTGCTCGGGACGCATCGCCTCGGCCGGCGGAAGCAGGACTGCCCGACGTACCGAATAAAACACACCACTGTAGGCAACTGCCGAACTGATGAGTGTTGCAGCCAGAATATCCAGCGGATTCATTACAAATTGCAGCCAGGGAAACCGGTAGTAACTGGCATAGAGACCGGAGAGTCGCTCCCCGAGGTAGTAACCGAGCCCGATTCTTCCTGCCAATCCGATACATACGATAAGGGTGACCAGCAACACATAGTGGATTCCGATTTCCGTATTGGTGTATCCGAAGGCCTTGAGGATGCCGATCTGTCCCCGCTGGGTTTGTATCAGCCGGCTTATGACCACATTCAGCAGGAAAGCGGCCCCGGCAATGAAAATGGTCGGGATGATGGTGGCCGTTTGCTCCAGCTGGTTGAACTCTTCGGTAATGAAAAAGTGGGAGTTTTGGTCTTCCCTGGCGATAGCCCCCAGTCCGCCGTACGGTTCCAGGATCTGATTGAGTTCCAGGAGCGCATCTCGTTCATCGGCTTCCCTGGTCAGGGAGAGTACCACGTTATTGAAGGCCCCGTCCATATCGTAAGCAGCCTCGAGCGGCGCCCGGCGCATCCACAGGATACCGAATCGCTTCAGGTCGGGCGACAGCGACCCCGGCTGTCCCTGGTAGATAAACTCCGGTGATAGCCCGATACCCACGATGGCCAGCTATTTCTTCTTGCCGTTGACAATGGCCTGCAGGCGATCTCCCGTGGAAATACCGTGCTCCTCGGCGAAACCGTCTCCCAGCACAACCTCGTTTTCAACATAAGACAGCGGTAGCCATCCCTCACGAAGGTACAATCGGTTCAGCAGGGGCTCGCGCTCATTCGGCAGCGAAATAATCAGCCCGGTAACCGTTTCCTCAAAACCGGGAACTTCCAGGTTCAATCCCGATTGAATGCGTGTTTCCACGAGATTGACCCCCGGTATGGCCCGGATTTGGGAGCGCGTTTCAGGGAGGCGAAGAGATCAGCAAATAAATATTCCTGGTAGTATGATTGCTGAGTTTCGCGCAGCGAATCGAGCGTACTCAGGAATGTAATATAGGTGGCGGCGCCGCAGGAGATCATCAGGGCGATAACAAACACCATGCCCCACATGTGCCTGATATCTCTGAACAATTTTCGGTCAAGCGCCTTCATAGTTACCACTCCATCATTTCGGGTGAAATTTTTTTCTCATTCCTGGTGATACCGGAGATGCGGCCGTCATGCAGGCTGATAACGCGATCGGCCATTCCGCCTATGACAACGTTATGGGTAATCAGTATGGTGGCGGTTCCCAGGCTTTCGTTCACTTTCTGGAGGGCTTTGAGCACTACAATTCCGGTTTTAGAATCGAGGGCTCCGGTGGGCTCGTCGCACAGCATGACCTCCGGATTTTTGGCTACGGCCCGGGCAATGGCCCCACGCTGCTGTTCGCCTGCCGAGAGCTGGGCGGGGAAATGATCCATCCGGTCCCCCAGATTTACCAGATCCAGGGCTTCTTCCGGGCGCATCGGGTCTTCGGCGATTTCAGTTACAATAGCTACATTTTTGCGCGCTGTCAGGCTGGGGATCAGGTTGTAGAACTGAAATACAAACCCCACATTCAGCCGACGGTAGGAGGTGAGCTGGCGTTCGGAGGCGTGGGTAAGGTCCACATCGTGGTACATAACCTGCCCCCGGTTGCGGTATCCAGTCCGCCGAGAATATTAACAAGGGTCGATTTGCCGCTGCCTGAAGCATCCAGCAACACAACCAGCTCTCCACTGAACAGTTCAAGGTCTACCCCCTGCAGTGCCCGAACCTGTACTTCGCCCATCTGGTAAAATTTTGTCAGGTTCCGGACGGTAAATATCTCATTTGGCATCTCTTTCGTGTCAAATATGTACGATTGCAGGACATACTACGGCAGTTCTTATTGCCGGGGTGTAAGGAGAATCCTGAATGCAGCCCATGCATTCGACCCGGTTTATGTAGGTGAGATGCTTACACACTGCTGATTTCCGGGCCGTCTCGTCGTGGTACATGCCCGGTAAAAACTTCTTGAAATTCGTTTGAAGGTGATTCCATCAAAAAAAGCCCGGAACATCAGACTGCTCCGGGCCAATCTCTCTCTCGGAAACAATGAATTAACATTTTCCGCATCTCCGGTCAGGGAGACCCGGAAATTTTGCTATGACTTTGGTTAATCACACATTACTGTACGATTAACCAGACCTATACACACAACTTACTTCTGTGACAATTCTATTATAAGTCACGAATTCATACTGCCCTATAGTAGAAATACGATTACCTCTGTGGGGATAAATCCTACACCGGTCTCCGGTATCCGTTTGGATTTGCAGGTCAGTATCAGTTCATGAAAACGAGAGATACCACCATTAGTACGACGGGGAATTGCCATTTGTAATAGTTTCGCCTTCAAAACATGTAGGTATACCCTGTACAACGGGTAAGCTGCTAATATTGATCATATAACCGAATATCTCAGATGAAATAACGGAGGCAACCAATGGCTGTTAAAAAAATTGATAAAACGGAATGGCTTACCTATTTCGACAACTTTTCTAAAAATTTTTTAAAGGATACACAACCGGAATATGCCGAAATCAGGGTACTCTCCGGGGAGATGGGAGTGCAGCCGGAAACCGGGTGGACCCTGCTGAAAGGTATCAGTTACGACCCGAAAGATGATGTGCTCGACATCAGCGTGGACAAGCTTACCCGTTTGATATTCCACCCGGCCGAAATAAATGTGGAACAGGATCAAAACGGATGGGTCACCTCCATTGAAGTTACGGAGACCGACGGCACAAAAGATATCATTGAAATCCGGTAGCCGGTTTTTACTCTTTCCCAGGATTTACCCCAGTCCCTCATTAGGGTCCGTGGTGCAGAACAGCGTTATGAAAATATCGACAGATGCAGGATAACACACAGGTTCACTACAACAAGCAGCGGCTTGAGGATGAAATTGAAAAGTTAGCACGGCAACAGGAGTATACGCTCGATTCGAAGCCGCTGCAGCCTATCGATGCCATTCTCAGCACGGCCCGGAAAACATTGACCGACACTTACCGGGTTCTTGCGCGGGCCGCCCGCAAAAACCGGGAACTTTCAGTGGCCGGCGAGTGGCTTATCGACAACTTCTATATCGTGCAGGAGCAGATTGTTCAGCTGAAGGAGGATTTGCCGGTCTCCTACTACAAGAAGCTTCCGCGCCTCAAATCAGGATCGCTCAGGGGATATCCCCGGATCTACGAACCGGTGGTAAAACTGGCGTCGCTCAGCGATAATATTATAGACCGGGATAATACCGGTACCGTGGTACAGGCCTATCAGCGAATCGAGACGCTGAAGCTCGGAGAATTGTGGGCCATACCAATTATGATACGGCTGGTTCTTATCACACGCCTGGCCGAACGATCCGAACAGCTGCTGCAAGCCCGTGAGATAAAAAACGAGGCGGCGGCAACAATAGATGAACTGCTTCAGCTGGACCTTGAGGAACCGGGAATTGTATTGCGAAAGCTGGCAGATATCTACGACAAACCGGGAAAGGACCGGAACTTTCTGATAGCACTGGCACGCCAGCTCCAAAACCGGGGGGCATTGACCGAAACCGAGCGCAACTGGTTTAACTACAAATTTCGGTCTTGGAACACCACCCTCGAAGAGCAGCTCCGTGCAGAAGCCCAGGAAACCTCCCGGCTGCATCTGAGTATCCAGAACGCCATTATGACGCTCCGGCAGGTGTCGGAAACCGACTGGTCCGATTTCGTCGAAAAGACCTCGGTTGTGGAACGCATTCTGCGGCTGGATCCATCGGGCTACTACGGGCG
>JAWVZC010000130.1:0-10390 GCA_033722415.1 Balneolaceae bacterium
GGCTCCCAGGTGCTCCACATACACCGGCATCAGGGTTTTGGGGCCGCATACGGTGACGTTGGCCCCGACTTTCGTCAGCCCGATAATATTGGAACGCACCACCCGGCTATGGGCGATATCGCCGATAATGGCGATGTTTTTCCCTTCGAGGTCGGGATGGATCTGGCGCATGGAGTACATATCCAGCAGGGCCTGGGTGGGGTGTTCGTGGGCCCCGTCACCCGCATTGATGATGGCCGCATCCACGCAGCGGGTCAGGAAGTGGGGCACACCGGGGCTCTCGTGCCTGACGACCACCATGTCGATCTTCATGGAGCTGATATTGCGAATGGTATCTTTCAGCGATTCCCCCTTCGAAACACTGGACGCCTTTGTGGAAAAATTGACCACGTCGGCTCCCATTCGTTTCTGGGCCAGCTCGAATGAGAGGCGGGTGCGGGTGCTGCTTTCATAAAACAGGTTTACGATCGTTTTATCGCGCAGAGTAGGCACCTTGGGAACCGGTCGGTCCAGGATTTCACGAAAATAGCGAGCCTGGTCCAGGACATAAAGGATATCCTCCCTGCTGTAGTCGGTCAGCCCCAGCAGGTGTTTTTGATTGAAATTGTACGCTGCGGGTTCCTGTATCTCTTCAATCTCTTCTGGCATCCTGGTTACTCTTCATTCGGATTTTTTACCACGTAAATAGCATCTTCCCCATCCAGCTCGCGAACCTTCACGCGTACTTCCTCCTGCACATGGGTGGGTATGTTTATGCCGACATAGTCGGGGGCAATAGGCAGCTCCCGGTGGCCGCGGTCAACCATGCAGCAGAATCGTATACTCCGTGGCCTTCCGTAATCCATCAGGGCATCCATGGCCGAACGGACCGTACGACCGGTATACAGCACGTCATCCACCAGCACAACATCCCGTTCATACAGGTCAAAATTGATTTCGGTGACCTTTACCTGAGGCATTTTTAGTTTGGTTCGGAAATCGTCGCGGTAGAAAGTGACATCGAGCGACCCGAAATCGGTACTCGTTCCGAATTTTTCAGAGATGATATTACGAATCCGCTTTCCGATGTGCACCCCGCGTGTTTGCATCCCGATGATGGCGAGCGGGGTGGGATCATCGTATGGTTCCAGAAACTGGTGGGCAAATCGCAGGTAGGTGCGATTCAGATCCTCAGCCGACATGATTTTCGCGCGGTTCAAACGACGATACTCCTTTCTGGATTTATGCTGCATGAATTTAGCGAAAGGTGTAAAGTAACTCAATTAATGAACGATATTAAGTCTCTCACGGAAATCGCTTGTCGCCATTATTTATACCGGATTACCGGGAAGATACCCATACCACCAGGAACGATCCGAAATTAAAGTTCGGTTTTTTTAGAAAAGTGCCAATATTACAGGATATACCTGTTGAGGTGAACTGCCATGAGAAGCATTTTATCATTCGTATTATCCTGCCTGTTTTTGATCATTTTATTCACATCGGTCCCATTAGCTACCCATGCGCAGCAAACAGACACCACGGCTGTCAGAAATATATATACCCTGAAAGCGATGGTGGACCCGGAACGTCAACTCTATTTTGCACCTCCCGTGGAGCTGCCTGTCAGCGGTGGGTTCTACGGCAATTATGATCCGCTTAATACCACCTACAAAACGGGATGGCGATTCCGGTGGACAACCAACAGCCTGGTTTATGCCCTCAACAAAGTTTCGGAACAGCAGGACACCAGCCGGTTCCTGGCCCTGCTGCAGCAGCTGGACCCCTATATCAATAACGTGTTTGAGTTCGGCTACTACCAAATTAATGATCTGCCTATAATTGACCGAAAACATCCCTATTTTAACGGTGACATCAGAGAATACAGGCAGGAAAATCGTCGGAATAAGTAAAACAATCAGACCGAAGTGGCAAGTATTCTTGATAGATCCGCCTAATCCTATAATTCTACATCCATGAACGAGAGCGAGCAGGAGGAGATGAAACAGGTGATTCTCGAAAAGATCGAGGAGACTCAAAAGGAAATCGAACAGCTGAAAGAGCTGACCAGGCCGGTGGAACCGGATAACGCCTACGGCCGGCTTTCACGTATGGATGCGATCAACAACAAATCGATCAACGACAAGGCACTGCGTGAGCAGAAAGGGAGGCTGCAGAAGCTGGAGCGGGCCCTCGAAAAAATGGAAGCAGGCAAGTACGGGAATTGTGTCAAATGCGGTGATCCGATACCGATGGGTCGGCTTAAATTTATGCCCTGGACGGCCAATTGTGTGAACTGTGCCTGAATGAAATCGTGTTTCGAACAGTGGAAGACCATATCCCATCGCGCGTCGTGCACTACTCCTTGTGATTACGCGTTGATGGAAAGCGGCTGACCGATACCTGGATGCCAACTTGTAACCGATAAAATTGTTATGCATAAAGCGTTTTTCCTGGACCGAGACGGAACCGTAAACATCGACTACAACTTTGTTCACAGACCCGGCGAGTGGACCTGGTGTGACGGTGCGATCGAAGCGATCCGCTGGATGAACCAAAACGGGTTTAAAGTGATCGTTGTAACCAATCAGTCGGGAATATCGCGGGGACGCTATACCGAACGACAGGTCCATGAGCTGCATCGATGGGTGGATGATCAGTTGGCTGGCCGGCAACTGACGATTGACGACTGGTATATTGCCCCGTGGCACCCGAAATATGATACGGAACCGTATACCTGGAATCCTGAAGATCGCAAGCCGGGAACCGGGATGTTTGAAAAAGCGGCCGCCAAACACAATATCGACTTCAGCAGATCATACATGGCGGGCGACAAAATCAGTGATCTGAAACCCGCTGTGGAACTGGGTATGACCCCGTTCTTTATCCGGTCGCGACATGAGCCAAACCAGGATAAAGGATGGCTGCAGAAACATGAGATTCCGATGTTCGACAATATCAAACAGGTAGTGGAGACCCTATAGATCATGGCCCGTAAAAACAATGAACTGGTAACCATCGACTTCTGGAATACGCTGGTGAAGGCGGAAGCGGGGGGAGAACAGCGCAGGGAGGTACGACTGAGAGCCCTCAGGCAGGTGGCAGCCGAGCATGATACTGAGTTGACTATCGATGATATCAGCCGGGCAAAGCGGGAGGCCTCCAAAAAATTTGATAAAATATGGTTTGCCGAACAGCGAACTCCAACTTCTGAAGAGCTGGTCAACACCATTATCTCCCATCTCGGAATTCCCGCCGGCGATTCAGAAAAGGGATATCTCATCCGTCAGTTTGAAGAGTCTCTCTGGGAAGGGCCGCCCGAGCTAAGCCGGAATGCACGGGAAGTCATCGAAAATCTCTCCGGTTCCTACCGGTTGGGATTAATTTCCGATACCATGTATTCACCGGGACGAGTGCTCCGCCGGTACCTGGAAAACCAGGGGCTGCTGGATTTTTTTGAAGGGTTTGTCTTCAGTGACGAGACGGGCTTCAGCAAGCCGAATCCCCGGGCGTTTAAAAAGCTGCTGGACAGCCATAACTGTAATCCCGCGCGCTCCTGGCATATCGGGGATCTGATGGAAACCGATATCAAGGGGGCTAAAAATCTCGGGATGAATGCCATCCTGTTTACCGGTCATTACAAGGGCAGGTATAACAGCGATATTGAGATCGACGCAGAACCGGACCATGTCTGTGAAACCTGGGTGGAAGTTTCTGAAGTGCTCCTGTGATATCCCGCTGTCCGCAACCTTCCGGAACAAAAGATGCTGATCGGACTTAGCACGAAGGTACCCCGTTTACTTCGAAGCTACCAGTCGGTTCATAATGCGATCACTACTTGTCACTACCCTGTTTCTAACTGTATTTGTTCAGCCTTTCAAACCCGTGCTCCGGGCTCAGCAGCTGCCGCCCGATGATCTGCTACAACAGTACCGCCAGGTTCTTCAACTAAACGGCGTATTACCGGTCCACCCCGATTCCGGTGCTGCGATCACACCTGCCCTGCGTAATCCCGGGACAATTTCTCATCCCTGGAAAGATCGTCCTGCTCCCGTCTTCCCCCTCTCGCCGGATACCCGGTTTGTAATTGCGCCTCACGACTTCATGTTGAGTTCCTACTGGCAGTCCCGCGAGCCATACCCTTCAAATGACGGCCCGATATGGCAGGGACGCGGTTATACCGGTGCACTTTCGGGAGGATTTTTCATGCGATACGGAATTTTATCCGGATCGCTTCGGCCAACCGTGATATTCACCCAGAACAGGTCATTCCCGCTTTCACCGTACATCCATTCCGACCAGCGCTCGAAATTCGCCTATCCCCTGGGCAATGTCGACTGGCCGCAGCGGTTCGGAGAGGACTCGTTCTGGAGACTGGATGCGGGACATACCTACCTCCGGGCCGACTATTCCGGGTGGGCAACCGGCATCTCAAATGAAAACAGGTGGTGGAGCCCGGCACGGCGGCAGGCCTTGTTGCTGGGAACCGGCGCACCGGGTTTCCCCCACTTTTTTATCGGTACGAATCAGCCCAAAAATATCGGCATCGGACACCTGCAAACCACCCTGATCTGGGGCAAACTCCGGGAGTCCGGCTATTTTGATTTCAATCCCGAAAATAATGAGCGGTATATAACCGGCGGCCGGGTGGCGTTTACCCCAGAGCCGGTACCGGGATTAACCCTGGGGATTAACCGGATATTCTACGAAACGATCCCCCCGGAAGGGATACCGGCGGGCGATTTGTTAAAGATTTTTGAATCCTTTACCAAGGTGAATTTCACCGGGAGTTCCAACCCGGGAGGAAATGACCAGGCCGACCAGCTGCTCTCCCTGTTCGGTAGCTGGAAATTCCCGGCATCGGGACTGGAAATCTACGGGGAGTGGGCCCGGACCGACCATAGCTGGAACTGGCGTGATTTTGTAACCGAACCGGAACACAGCCGTGGCTACACCCTGGGCCTGGTCAAGGTGTTTGAGCTGAATAATACCAACCTGTTGAGTCTGAATGCGGAATTAACGCAGCTTGAAGCCAATAAAACGGGACAATTCCGCAGTTATCCAACTTTTTATGTGCACGGCAGAACCCGGCAGGGATATTCGCACAAAGGACAACTCCTGGGAGCATCGATCGGCCCGGGGTCGAGCAGCCAGTTTCTTGGCAGTGAATTCTACTTCGGAAAAGGCCGGCTGGCATTTTGGATGCAGCGTGTGGCGTTGAACAACGATTTCCTGTACAAAGCGGAAAACAGGGTGGTTGAACAAAACAGTCCCTCCATCAACAGGTACTGGTTACACAATATTGAGATGCGCCTGGGAGGAGCAGTTACCTATTTTTACAGGCAATTCGAAACATCATTGGGTTTCACGGTCAGGCGGGAGCTGAATGATGACTATATCTACAAGAACGACCAGTTTCATTTCGGTCTTGAATTTGCCGTTCGGTACCGGCTTTAGGAACTGCGCTGACCCCGGTTTATTCAACCGCAAGATTTGGCATTTATTTGTGTTTGAGGGCGTTTCGAATGCTCCGGCTCGGAATGCCTCCCGGAACAGGTAGATCCAATGTGAATCGGTACCTCCCCCGAACCCTCTCCCGGATATACAGGGAGAGGGAATTTGTATGAGGAGGTGGCAACAAGCCTGTGGGAACTGCTTACTGGTCACTCTGTTCGAGTGTAATACTGCCGATGTCCGTTTCTTCACCGGCGGTTACACTTACATCTTCCAGGGTGGAATCCTGGTACTGTTCATTCATCGCTTCGATGCTGAGATCATACATCCCTTCAGTGAGGCCAACCAGTGCAAAGTCGCCCTCCTCGTTAGGTTGGGTGGAGCCACTTGTATCGTCCTCCATGATCGCCCAGATTGTGGGATCAGCATCTGCAGGAAGCACCGTACCGACGATCGTGCCAGTTTGGGTGTCATCGCCATTTTCCACAAACGCTTTCACCACCGGCTTGAGAATGAATTTGCCGCTTTTGCCGGCCTGGTGCACGGAACGGGCGGCATCAAAGTCGATGGTGATATCCAGCTCTTCTTCCGGTTCAAGCTCTGTGCTGAATTTGATTTTATACCCCGACGCCTGACCGCTCGGTACTTTGAGGTTGTAACTTTGTCCGTCCACGACCACATTGTTGTTGCCGCCGAGTACCATGCGCAGCTCTCTGTAGGTGCCGGGATCCAGTTCTGCCGAGGCCAGGAGCGTGTCGATGCCGTTATTCAGTTCCAGCAGGTCGGTCGTAAACGGTTCTACCGGCAGGTCGATCCATTTTCCTTCACCCGATGCGGTATCGCTGCTGGCGGGGGTATAATGGATACGCAGCGACTGAACATCGATATTGACTTCCTCATACTCACCGGGTGCGTCGGTCAGATGAACATTGATTTTACCCTTGCCTGTTTCCGCGGCATTAAAATTGACATCGCTGCAGGAAAGCAGCAGCAGGGGCACTAATGCCAGGAGCAGCAGTGATTTGAGAGGTGGATAAAAATCCAATAGCTGTACTGAGTTGATCATAATCATGTAGGTTTTATTCGGTTTATTTAATTACAACCCATTTATTTTACTGTAGATGACGGGTGTTTACTTTTTACATGGCACATATCATAATGTTCCGGGTCTTCTTTGCATTTTCCGACCCCGCTTTTGGTCGGGAACGGTCCCCGGCGAAATTATGCCGTGATCCCAATATCTGCTTTTATTTACCTCCCATACTTGCTACCTTTGCACCGGTAAGAAAGAACGGTAACCCAATTAAGGCGCTTGCTTTATGAAGATCCATGAATACCAGGCTAAAGAGATTTTAAAAACATATAATGTGGCTGTCCCGGCCGGGGTGGCGGCAACTTCTGTTGAGGAGGTTGTTGACGCGGCAAAGGAGATGAAGGAGAACGGAAGCTCGCTTTTTGTGGTAAAGGCGCAGATTCATGCTGGCGGCCGCGGCAAGGGAAAAACAAAGCAGAGCGGCGCCAGCGGGGTTATACTCTGTCGCTCGCTCGAGGAGGTTGAAAAGGCGGCCGAATCGCTCCTCGGAGATACCCTGGTTACTGTTCAGACCGGTGAAGAGGGCCAGAAGGTGCAGCGGATCTATGTTACCGACGGTGTGGATATTGAACAGGAGTTCTACCTGGGTATTCTGCTGGATCGCGCCAAGAGCAAAAATGTCATTATGGTATCTACCGAGGGCGGGGTCGAAATTGAGAAGGTAGCCGAAGAAACCCCGGAGAAAATTGTAAAAGAATGGGTGGAACCGGGTATGGACCTGCAGCACAACCAGGCCCGACACCTTGCTTACGCACTGGGACTGGAAGGCGACGCATTTAAAAAGGCGGTCAGCTTTATCATGGCGCTATACACCTGTTACGAGGAAACCGATGCCAACCTGGTGGAGATCAACCCTCTGGTGTTGACCCCGGCAGGCGATGTGGTGGCACTGGACGCCAAGATGACTTTTGACGACAATGCACTGTACCGCCATAAGGAGATCGAAGAGTTCCGGGATGAGTCTGAAGAAAATCCGATTGAACTGGAGGCGGCCGAATATGGGCTGAATTACATCAAGCTGGACGGCAACGTGGGATGCATGGTGAACGGAGCCGGTCTGGCTATGGCTACAATGGATATCATCAAGCTCTCGGGCGGTGATCCCGCCAACTTCCTGGACGTGGGTGGAAGCGCCAATGTCGATACGGTGAAAAACGGGTTTCGCATTATCCTGGAAGATCCGAATGTGGAAGCGATCCTGATCAATATTTTCGGGGGGATTGTACGGTGCGATCGCGTCGCAAACGGGATCATCGAAGCGATCAAGGATGAAGAGATCGCCCGCAAAGTGGAAGATGTTCCGATTATCGTCCGCCTGCAGGGCACCAATGCAGAAGAGGCGAAAGAGATTATCGACAATTCCGACCTCAACGTGATTTCAGCAGTACTCCTTAAAGAGGCCGCCGAACAGGTTTCAAAAGTGCTCGCAGCCTAGCGCTGCACCCTGTTGGGATTTCCGAGGTTTACTGTGACTGGGATACGAATAGATTCCTCAAGCTCGGTCAGGGTGTATGCTTTTTCTATCGGTAACACCGTCGGGGGATCGGATTCTCTGCGTAATTTTGCATATCACTCAGGCGGTGGCAAGATACCGGTTTATGGTGACTGATTTCGACCAGTTCCCGTCGACTGGAGGCCGGCTGAACAACCCGGTGACCGTTTCACACTCCTGATTTCTGCATCAGCTGCTCCCGGATTTCGTGGTAATACTCCTCGTAGCGGGTAATGATACTGCTCATTTCATACTGTTCGGCCCTTTTACGGGCATTCTCGGATAGTGTTTTGTGCAGCTCATCATCTCCCAGTATTTTTACCCCGTATTCGGCCATGCAGTCCACATCATCCAGGTCGCAGAGGTACCCGGTTTCGCCGTGAACATTCACTTCCGGCAGTCCGCCGATATTGGAGCTGATAACCGGCACGCTGCAGCTCATCGCTTCAAGGGCGGCCAGTCCGAACGTCTCGGAACCAGAGGGGATCAGGAAGAGATCGGCGATGGAGAGAATTTCCTCCACGTTTTCCTGCTTCCCCAGGAAACGGACCTCGTTGCAGATACTGAGCTCGCGACATCGACGTTCCGCCTTCTGGCGGTCGGGACCGTCGCCCACCAGCAGCAGTTTGGCCTTGATACCGCTCTCCAGGATTTTGGCAAACACCGTAACCACCTCCGGTACCCGCTTCACCTCCCGAAAGTTGGAGACATGAACCACCACTTTTTCACCCTCCGGACAGATCGCCTTCTTGAAATGTCCCTTGTTCGACTTTTTAAACCGTTCCAGGTCGATAAAGTTGGGGATAACCGTAATATCCTTGCGGATATCAAAGCGGTTGTAGGTCTCCTCTTTCAGGTAGTTGGAGACCGCCGTTACACCGTCGCTTTGGTTGATGGAAAAGTCAACAACCTCTTTAAAGCTGGGATCGCTGCCCACAATGGTAATGTCGGTACCGTGCAGTGTGGTGATGATCGGGATGTGTGCGGCTTTCTCTCCCATAATCTGTTTGGCAAGAAAAGCGCTGGTTGCATGCGGCACGGCGTAGTGGACATGCAGCACGTCGATATTTTCATACTCGATCAGGCTCACCATCTGGTTGGCAAGGGCCAGATCGTAGGGTGGAAACTCGAACAGGGGGTAGGTATTTAAGTTGACTTCGTGGTAGGAGATATTGGTCTGGAAGGTATCCAGTCGTGCGGGACGGGCATAACTTAAAATATGCACGTTATGGCTGCGCTGTGCCAACCCCTTAGCCAGTTCGGTAGCCACAACCCCGCTACCGCCGAAAGTGGGATAGCAAACAATACCGATATTCATAATGTCCCTTCATAATAATTCATAATGTCCCTTCATAATAAAATGTCCCTTCATAATAATTTGTTTCAAACACCAGTAGCAACAGTGTCCGTTTGAATTTGATTCCCTGATACAGCAACGACGAAACACCTGCACCATGCACGACTGAATGCTCTGTACCAGGGATACCCAACAAATCATTTCAACCGTGGAGTTGCAAGCCGTCCGTTGATGCCCTCAGGCTACGTGCAATATTCGAAGCAACGCATATTGCCGGTAGTCGTCCGGGCTCTTTAACGAGGAAAACGGCAAAAAATTGGCATTCGTCAGAATTAGCTGCAAAGGGTCGTATCTCTTATATTATAGCTCTTTGCGGCACTGCATGAAAATCTATTTAAACGAATTTACAACTATCGAATAAAACAGAATCCGCTATGGCAGGTCATTCCAAATGGGCCAATATCAAGCACAAGAAGGCCAAAGAAGATAAAAAACGAGCGAAGATTTTTAACAAGCACCTGCGGGAGATTGCGGTGGCTGCCCGGGAGGGTGGAGGCGACCCTGACATGAACCCGCGCCTCGATACTGCAATCAACAATGCCAAAAGTGACAACGTCCCCAAAGACAATATCGAGCGGGCCATTAAAAAGGGCACCGGCGAGCTTGATGAAGGCGAAGGCCGGTATGAAGATGCCACTTACGAAGGGTACGGCCCGGGTGGGGTAGCCTATTTTATCGAGGTCACTACCAACAATTACAACCGGACCGTGGGTGAAATCAGGCACATTTTTTCGAAGTACGGGGGAAACCTGGGTACCGACGGTTCCGTGGCGTATATGTTCGATCAGAAAGGGATGATCCGGATCAGGGATGTGGGGTTTGATGAAGATGAGTTCATGCTGGATGCGATCGACGCCGGGGCGGAAGAGATCGAAAAGGATGATGAGTTCTATGCGGTGACTACAGCTCGGGAGGAGATGTATGAAGTGAACGACAAACTGGAGGAGATGGGGTACGAGATCGAATCGGCCGAACTGATTCGTATTCCCCAAACCGAGGTTAAAGTGGACGAAGA
>JAWVZC010000131.1:0-10336 GCA_033722415.1 Balneolaceae bacterium
GGATGCAGTCAGGATCCGAAGGAGATACATCTCGGCAGTGATGAGTGCGCACACTGCAAGATGATGATTACCGATCCGCGTTTTGCAGCGCAGATTGTGACCGAAACCGGGAAGGCGATTTCGTTCGATGCCATTGAGTGTATGAGCGGGTATTACACTGCGCATGCCGATGATCTTCAGGAGGCCAAACGGTGGGTGCGTAACTTCAACAATCCCGAACAGTGGATGCAGGTTGAAGAGGCCGTTTTCGTGAAAAGCCGGGAGATTAGTAGCCCGATGGGAGAATCGTTACTGGCACTGGATACCGAGGTGGAAGCAAAACAGCATCTTCGTCAATACCCCGGTGAGATTGTTAGCTGGAGTCAAATTATCCACAATCATTCGCGGTGATCAGATCGGAAACCGTAGGCAAATCGGATCTTCAGTTAAGGTCGCCTTCTGCTGAATGGTTGGGTCAATACGGAAAATGTGTACCAGATAGAGATTAAACAAGGATTGCGATGAGAAATACTACCTGCATTATACCGCTCCTTTTGCTGCTGCTTCTCCCGGGCATTAATCGGGCACAAGAGATTGTGGTATCTGCCGAAGGTACGGTAACCACGTTAAGCGAGGCGATTAGCAGGGCGGACTCCGGAGATACCATCACCCTCACACCGGGAATATACCGAGAACGGAATGTAGTAATCGACAAGCCGCTGACCCTGCGGGGAGAAAGTAATGCCATCATCGACGCAGAGGGAAAGGGCTACGTTCTGATTGTTCGGGCCGATAACGTCACGATCAGGGATCTGCAGGTACAGAACGCCGGCAAGAGTTTTATTGAGGATTATGCCGGTATTCTCGTCGAGAAATCGCGAAACTGCCTTATCGAAAATGTGAAACTGGTTGAAAACTTTTTTGGCATCTACCTGGCTGAAACCACCGAATCAACGATCCGGAATAACAGCGTAACCTCCTCAGCGGAACGGGAGAGCTCTTCCGGGAACGGTATTCACCTATGGTACAGTACGCAGATTACGGTGGAGGGCAATACGGTTGCCGGTCATCGTGACGGGATCTACTTCGAATTTGTCGAAAACAGCGACATCAGAAACAATCAGAGCCGAAAAAACCTGCGCTACGGTCTTCATTTTATGTTTTCCGACAGCTGTCGCTACAGTAATAACATATTCGAAAACAACGGTGCGGGGGTCGCCGTCATGTTCACCGATCGGGTGGAAATGACAAACAATGTGTTCCGGGACAACTGGGGCTCCGCAGCATATGGGCTGCTGCTGAAGGAGATTTACGACAGCCGCATCGAAAACAACCGGTTTGAAAACAATTCGGTGGGTATCTACATGGAAGCCTGCAATCGCCAGCAGATTACGGGGAATGAATTTGCAAATAACGGCTGGGCGATAAAACTCATGGCCAATTCCATGGACAACCGGTTTTCACGGAACAACTTTATGGGAAATACTTTTGAAGTGGCGACCAACAGCCGCCAGAACTTTAACACCTTTGAAAACAATTACTGGAGCCAGTATGAAGGGTACGACCTGGACCGGGACGGGATCGGAGATGTCCCCCACCGACCTGTGCGTCTCTTTTCACTGATGGTGGAAAAAGAGCCCCAGACCCTGGTGCTGCTGCACAGCCTGCTTGTAAAAATCCTGGATATGGCCGAGCGACTGATGCCGTCTCTTACACCGGAGACGCTGGTAGATTCCAACCCCCAAATGCAGATGCTATGATGATCAGGATTCACAATCTAACCAAAAAATATGACACCCAGACCGTGCTGGATGCGATTGACCTGGAGATTCCCGCTGGACAGGCAACCGGAATCGTCGGTCCCAACGGATCCGGAAAAACAACGCTGATCAAGCATATTCTCGGGCTGGTTAAGCCGGATTCCGGGGATATTGAGGTAAACGGCATCCCCCTGAACGGTACCTGGGAGTATCGGCGCGAAATCGGCTATATGCCGCAGAAGGCGCAGTACCCGGAAAACATGACCGTTCGCGAGCTGTTTGCCTTTGTAAAAAAGATCCGGGATAACGAGGCCCCGATGGAGAATCGACTCACGGGGATGTTTGAACTGGAACCCGAACTGGACAAACCGCTTCGCAACCTGTCGGGCGGGACCCGCCAAAAGGTGGGTGCCTCGCTGGCCCTGATGTTCGATCCCCGCCTGCTGATCCTGGATGAACCCACGGCGGGACTCGATCCCAAGGCAAGCTACAAGTTCAAGCAGCTTCTTCGTTCGGAAAAGGACAACGGAAAGACCGTTCTGTTGACGACCCATATTATGAGTGAAATTGAGGAGCTGGCCGATCACATCATATTCCTTGTGGAGGGGCACGTCCGGTACCACGGCAGGATGAGCGACCTGATGGAACTGCAACAGGAACAGCGGCTGGAAGGAGCGGTCGCCAAAATGATGGAGGAGAACGCAGCATGAAAACACTGACCATTCTTACCTACCAGTGGGAGGACCTGATCCGCGGAAAGTGGGTGCTCGTCTACGGGCTGATCTACCTGCTGCTGACCGATGCCCTTTTTCGTTTCGGCGGGGGCGGATCCAGGGCTCTGATGAGTGTCACCAATGTGATGCTGCTTTTTGTACCGCTCGTGGCCCTGGTGTACGGGGTCCTGTTCCTGTACCAATCGCGCGAGTTCGTGGAGATGATGCTGGCGCAGCCACTGAAAAGAAGCAGTCTCTTTTGGGGGTTGTTCGGGGGGATCACCATGCCGCTTTCGGCAGCCTTCGTACTGGGAGCGGGACTCCCTCTCCTCTACAACGGGGTGGCTTATGATGCCGGCTGGCAGCCGGTGCTGCTGATCCTGGGCCTCGGCTGGGTCCTGACCGTCCTGTTTACAGGGATCGGGTTTCTGTTCGGCCTATGCTACTTTAATGACAGGATCAAGGGCTTCGGCCTGGCCCTGGTCAGCTGGCTGTTCCTGGCCGTGTTGTACGACGGGTTCATAATGCTGGTCATCTCACTGTTCGGGGAGTTCCCGCTGGAACGGGTGGTGCTGGGCCTTTCGCTGCTCAACCCGATCGACCTGGCACGGGTTCTGGTCCTCCTGGAGTTCGATATCTCCGCACTGATGGGGTATACCGGTGCCGTATTCAGCCGGTTTTTCGGGAGTGGACTCGGTATGGGCCTCGCTTCGGCCTGCCTGGTGCTGTGGGTCGGGCTGCCGGTGTGGGCGGGCAACCGCTTGTTCCTCAGGAAAGACTTTTAACCCGGATTATTTACAAGAAATTGGGTCGACTGCAAGGCGATCTGAAAACGTGTTCCCCGTGTATCCCAAACGTTGAGCGACTTATTTCCGCCATCAGTCCCAGTACCGGCCGGGAGCACAACATTCACAGCCAGGCACTGTTTTTGCTCATCACAATAAGTCGTGAAGTAGTTATATTAACCAGTTAAAGTGCACACCGATTTATGCATGGAATAGATGTCGATATCAACCTGATCAGGAAGTACAATGTGCAGGGACCGCGGTATACCTCCTATCCGACCGCCCTGCAGTTCCGGGAAGTCGATGACGAACAGATGGTGCGGCTTTTTGCATACCTTGAGCATCGAAATCGCCGGCCTCGCCCCATATCGCTCTATATCCATATCCCGTTTTGTTTCTCGCTCTGCTGGTATTGCGGGTGCACCAAGGTGATCACGAAAGATCAGGACCGCGGCGACCTGTACCTGAATTACCTGGAGAAAGAGATGGACATCGTAAGCCGGCTTGTTCACCCGAAATCGGAGGTCGTGCAGGTACATGTTGGAGGCGGCACCCCGACGTTTTTGACTCCCGCCCAGCTGTCACGGCTTGGATCGATCATACATTGTCGATTTAATACGAATGATGAAACCGAATTCGGGGTGGAGATCGACCCCCGACGCTGTACCCGTGATCATATACGGACTCTGCGAAAAAGAAGGTGCAATCGTGCCTCGCTGGGCGTGCAGGATACCAACCCGGAAGTCCAGAAGGCGGTTCATCGCATCCAGCCGTTTGAGCAGACCGAAAAAGTCACGCGGTGGCTGCGGGAAGAGGGGATCAACTCGATCAACTTTGACCTGATCTACGGGCTCCCGCTGCAAACCAGCGCCGGTTTCCATAAAACCATGACCGATGTGCTGCGCCTGCGCCCGGAGCGACTGGCTGTCTACAGTTATGCCCATATTCCGCAGGTGATGCCCGCCCAGAAGCTGCTGAAGGCAGAGCAGCTGCCCTCGACCGACCAAAAGCTGACCATGCTGCTGGAGGCGATCTCATTTTTTACCGGGCACAACTACCGCTTTATCGGGATGGACCATTTCTCGCGGTCGGATGATGAGCTGGCACGGGCAATGGAGATGGGCACGCTTCAGCGAAATTTCCAGGGATACAGCACGCACAGCGGGGCCGACCTTTACGGGTTCGGCATGTCAGCCATATCAAATGTGGGGGAATGGTACTGGCAAAACACGAAAAAGCTGGATCAATACTACCGGGTGCTGGACGAAACAGAGCGGCCGATTCAGAAACTATTGCATCTTTGCAAGGACGACCGGCTGCGAAAAGATGCAATCATGCAAATCATGTGTAGTATGGGCCTCGACGTCGCTGAAATTGAGGAAAAATGGGGCATAGTATTTGATACTTACTTTAGTGATGCACTTAAACAACTGGCCGGATTAGAACATGATGGTCTCGTAAACGTTAACAATGAACTGATTTCTATAACGGAAAAGGGCAGGCTTTTCCTGCGGAATATCGCGATGTGTTTTGACCGATACCTGGAGAAGTCGAGTGCCGATCGGAAATTTTCAAAAACAGTATAAGGAGCAGGTTATGGATGCAACAAAGATGGTTTACAAGTTCGGAGGCGGAAAAGCGGAAGGCGACCGGGCAATGAAGCAGCTGCTGGGCGGCAAGGGAGCCAACCTCGCCGAGATGAGCAGCATCGGGCTGCCGATTCCCCCCGGCTTTACGATATCCACAAAAGTGTGCCGATACTACAGCGAAAACGACGGCAAATGGCCGGACGGACTCGAGGGGCAGGTCCAGGAGTCGATCCACCATATCGAGGATATCATGGGACTGAAGTTCGGCGACCCGTCGAATCCGCTGCTGGTATCGGTGCGCTCTGGTGCGGCCCAGTCGATGCCGGGCATGATGGATACGGTGCTGAACCTGGGACTGACGGACGATTCGGTGCAGGGACTGGCTGACAAGACCGACAACGAGCGCTTTGCCTATGACTGCTACCGCCGGTTTATCGATATGTTCGGGAACGTGGTGATGCAGATTCCGCATGAGGATTTCGAAGAGGCCCTGCAGGGACTCAAGGATGAAAAAGGCGCTGAGCTGGATACCGAACTGGACGTGAACGACCTGAAGGAGCTGGTAAACCGGTACAAGGCGGTGTATCGGAAAAACACCGACCATATGTTCCCGCAAAACCCGAGTGAGCAGCTGCATTTCGCCATTAATGCGGTCTTTGGATCGTGGAACAGCAACCGGGCGATCAAGTATCGCCGCATCAACAAGATCACCGGACTGCTGGGCACGGCCGTGAACGTGCAGGCGATGGTATACGGAAATATGGGCGATGACTGCGCCACCGGGGTCTGTTTCACCCGCAACCCCTCAGACGGTACGGACGAGCTGTATGGCGAATTCCTGATCAACGCGCAGGGTGAGGATGTCGTGGCCGGTATCCGAACTCCCAGAAATATCAATGAGCTGAAAGAGGTAATGTCATCCTCTTACCACGAGCTCAGGGAGATTACCAACAAGCTGGAGCAGCACTACCAGGATATGCAGGATATAGAGTTTACGATTCAGCAGGGCAAGTTGTATATCCTGCAGACACGCAACGGCAAGCGCACCGGTGTGGCCGCCGTGAAGATAGCCGTCGATATGGTGGAAGAGGGCATCCTTTCGAAAAAGAAAGCGGTCGAAAACCTGGTGCAGCCCAATCACCTGGATCAGCTGCTGCACCCGCAGCTCGATGAAGATGACGTCAGTGAAGGGGATGTCATCGGAAAAGGCCTGCCGGCTTCGCCTGGGGCTGCTGTGGGCAAAGTGGTGTTCGATTCCGAAACCGCCGAAGAGGAAAAGGCGAACGGGGAGTCGGTAATCCTCGTGCGCATTGAAACCAGTCCCGAGGATGTGGGCGGTATGTCGGCGGCTGAAGGCATCCTGACCTCCCGCGGCGGAATGACCAGCCATGCCGCTGTTGTGGCCCGCGGATGGGGCAAACCGTGTGTAGCCGGCTGCGGCGACATCATTATCGACTATGATACCCAGTCGTTCACCAACGGCAAGGTGACCGTACATGCCGGCGACTGGATCTCGATCGACGGCGCCCACGGCACGGTTATCAAGGGCAAGAAAGAAGTGGAACCACCCAAGTTCGACGATAACTACCATACGTTTATGGAGTGGGTCGACTCGTTCCGCGACATGGATGTACGCACTAATGCCGACACCCCGGAAGATGCCGCAAAGGCGCGCGAATACGGCGCGAAGGGCATCGGGCTGGCACGAACCGAGCACATGTTCTTCGGTGATGAGCGGATTACCGCCATGCGCCGCATGATCATTTCGGAAAGCGAAGAGGAGCGGCGTGACGCTCTGAAGGCCCTGTTGCCCTACCAGAAACAGGATTTCATTGAGATTTTCGAGGCGATGGAGGGCATGCCGGTCACGGTACGACTGCTCGATCCCCCGCTGCACGAGTTCCTGCCGGAAGAAGATGAAGAGATTACGGAACTGGCCGAACATCTCAGTATCAGTGAAAAAGAGCTGAGGAGAAAGATTCGGCTGCTGAGTGAGTTCAACCCGATGCTCGGGCACCGCGGCTGCCGGCTCGGTATCACATATCCCGAGATCACCGAGATGCAGGCCCGGGCCATCCTGGAAGCCGCCGTGGAGATCAAAAAACGGGGCAAGGATGTGATCCCCGAAATCATGATTCCGCTGGTAGGCACCTCCGAGGAGTTTATCCACGAACGCCATGTGGTCGACATCATCGCCGAGAAGGTGTTTGAGGAGCAGGGCGAAAAAGTGGATTACAAAGTGGGAACCATGATCGAGATTCCGCGTGCCGCCCTTGTGGCTGACAAAATCGCATCCGAAGCGGAGTTTTTCTCCTTCGGTACCAACGACCTGACCCAGATGACGTTCGGTTACAGCCGCGACGATGCCGGTAAATTCCTCGAGCTCTACATGAACGAGGGCATCCTTAAAAATGATCCCTTCCAGGTGCTCGATGAAGAGGGCGTCGGCTCGCTGGTACGCATGGCCGTCGAAAAAGGCCACGAGGTGAAGCCGGACCTCAAGATGGGTATCTGCGGCGAGCACGGGGGCGACCCGAGTAGTGTGGCGTTTTGCTACAGCCTGGGACTCAACTATGTATCCTGTTCCCCGTACCGCGTGCCGGTGGCACGGCTGGCGGCCGCACAGGCCCGGCTCCGCCAGGAGGCCGAAAATGCGGATGCCGAAACGCTGCGTGACAAGGGCAAGGAGCTGGTTTCCAACTGATGCAGCAGATGGACCGAAGCACGAAGAACAGAGCAGTCGAAATCTGGTTATGGTCCGGTGCCGGTCTGATCCTGCTGATGGTTGCCATCGGCGGGATTACCCGACTGACCGGTTCCGGCCTCTCCATGACCGACTGGAACCTGCTGCTGGGAGCCATCCCTCCCACCGATCATGCTGAATGGATGAAGGTCTTTGACCGGTACAAGCAGTTCCCGGAATACCAGCAGCTGAATACCGGCATGTCGCTGGCCGAGTTCAAGAAGATCTTCTTCTGGGAATACCTGCACCGGATGATCGGGCGGGTAATCGGCCTCGTGTTTATCGTACCGTTCGGCTGGTTCTGGTACCGCGGTTATGTCAGCCACAGTCAGCTGAAAAAGCTGTTTATCTTGTTTCTGCTCGGAGCTTCCCAGGGCCTGATGGGCTGGATCATGGTGAAAAGTGGACTGGTGGATGTGCCCTACGTAAGCCACTATCGCCTGGCGGCCCACCTGCTGCTGGCATTCCTTCTGTTCGGGTTCTGTGTGTGGCTGGCGCTGGACTGGCGGAGGCAAAATGAAGATTCCCCGTTACCGCCAGCGAGCAACGGCCGGGAAATGACCTGGCTGCACGGAATCGGTATTCTCCTGATACTCCAGGTGATCTGGGGTGCCTTTGTCGCAGGACTGAACGCGGGATTCATCTATAACAGCTTTCCGCTGATGAACGGTTCGGTCATGCCGGTCGGGGCATGGGTGCTTGAACCGCTGATGCTCAACTTTGTGGAAAACCCCGGACTGGTGCAGTGGATTCACCGCGTACTCGGTACCGTGCTGGGGCTCGCCGTTCTCGCGTACTGGATGTTTGCACTGCAGTCGGCTACCGATAGGAAGACACAGTACCACGCATTTGGATTGATGATGCTTGTGCTGTTGCAGTACCTGCTCGGGGTATTTACGCTCATTGAACAGGTGCCGGTGGTTCTGGGTGTTCTGCACCAGATAATGGCCCTCCTTATCTGGGGAGCCTGGATCATGCTGTATCATCACAAGCGGGAATGTTTATAAAATTTTCTTATATTAAGACAAAGTACTCTTAAATCTATTAATAATCGTGTGATATGAAGGCAATAGCGAAGCAGACGATCGGGGAACTGGTCGCCGATGACTACAGGAACGCACAAATTTTTAAAAAATTCGGCCTGGATTTCTGTTGCGGCGGAGGAAAAACACTGGAAGAAGCCTGCCGGAACAAGGGTATCGATATCGAATCGCTTATCAGGGAATTGAATATGCTCGGGGAACAAACGCCATCCGGTGACAACTACAAAGATTGGTCACCCGATTTCCTTATCGATTATATCATCAACAACCACCACAACTATGTCAGGAACAAGCTTCCGGATATGCTTGGAGATGCCCGCAGGGTTGCCAAAGTCCACGGACGTGCGCACCCCGAAAACGTCAAAATACTGCAGCTGCTGGAGTCGATGTCCGGGGAACTTGAAAATCACCTCAGGAAAGAGGAGGAGATTCTGTTTCCCTATGTGAAGGCCCTTGTTGTAGCCGAAAAAAGTGAAAGCGAACGAAAGGTCCCCCACTTCAAAACGGCCGCAGATCCGATCCGCATGATGGAGGAAGAGCATGAGGAGGCGGGGGCAACGATGGCTGAGATCCGGGAACTCAGTAATAATTTCAATCCCCCGGACGATGCCTGCGCTACCTACCGTATTCTTTATGCCAACCTGAGGGAGTTCAGGGACGACCTGCACAAGCACGTGCACCTGGAGAACAACATACTGTTCCCCAAAGCGCTGGAACTGGAAAAGCGTCGTAACTAGCAAAACATCGTGCCATGAATCGGGGAATACCGTACCTGCCTATGGAATGATGCAGTCGGGACCAGTCCCCGGTGGAAATTGAGATTTTAACGTGCCACCGACAGTATGCCGGCACGGAGAACGAATTACGAAATCCAACAGATAACCATAACGAATGAAGAAACTCCGTCATCTTTTTTCGATTCCCGTCATGGGAACCGGTCACTCCATAGATTCTCCCATCCGTGTAGCTCCATTTGGTATCGATTCTGTCATATCCATTGTGGATGATCTGCTGATAGAAAAAATCCGGAAATATTACTGTGCCAGGCTGGGATTCCCGTACCAGAATATTCCACGGACTGCGGATGACGGCCGGGCACGGCGTATAACAGCTTACCTGAACCTGGTTCAGAAGATCGTTACCCGGAAATTCGAAGCCATCCTTGATCAACCGTTTTTCCGGCAAAATGAGAAGGCCCGATATTTTGAAATGCTGCCTTCGGAAAGTCCTCTTCGAGCTGCTTATGATCGGCTGATGCTGACAAAACCGGGCAGGAACCGGGACAAACTGGCTGCCGAGGTTTCGAGGATGATGCGTCCCGGCTCGATCGATGTAAATATTATGGCTAAAGTGGACGGCTTGAACTATGAGAAAAACGGCACTCCGCTGAGCCCGGAATTCAGTGACGCCAACGCCGCTCTTCGCGGCTACGCTCGCAGCAATCTTTCATCCAGCCTGGTATTGTCCGCTGGATTCAACCCGCGTCTCTATAATTATTTGACCGAATTTCCCGATTTTTACCGTGACGAAGAGGGCCGCATCAAAAAGAAAATCATCCTGAAGGTCAGTGATTTCAGATCGGCGTTGATCCAGGGAAAATATCTCGCGAAAAAGGGTCTCGAAGTCTATGAATACCGAATCGAATCCGGGTTAAATTGCGGAGGCCACGCTTTTGCCACCCAGGGTCACCTGCTGCCCAGTCTGTTGAGAGAGTTCAGAGAGCA
>JAWVZC010000132.1:0-10243 GCA_033722415.1 Balneolaceae bacterium
CAACCAACTGCATCCGGGTCGTTATACTGGACGACAGCCGCAAACAGGAAGATTATTGCCATCAGGTAATTCATTGCCACCATCACGCTTTGCCTGGTAATCGCCATACGATTATCAATGATATAATTTTTGTTTTCTGCTGGGCCAAAGATAATATGTTGGCGCCAAAACCCGAACTGGAATTTATCAGTGATACAGGTAAACCGAATCTCTCATGGCTTTACGGGCACTTTCCATTCGGGTATTCACGATTAAATCGCCATCCCTGGAAAAGAGCATGTCACCCAGGGGTGGCAAACCGGCCTGTTTTTTTATTTTTTTATCGGATTCACTAATTGTTACAACATCAAAGCAAAAAAATGTAGGATAATCTGTTATGGATGAGATCACGTGGAACGACTTTGAAAAGGTAGAACTGAGAGCGGGCACGGTTACAGAAGTTTCTGATTTCCCTGAAGCCCGCAATCCGGCCTATATATTGAAGATTGATTTCGGAGATCGCATCGGGATCAAAAAATCAAGTGCACAAATCACGGATCACTACAAACCGTCAGACCTGATCGGAAAACAGGTGATGGCCGTCGTCAATTTTCCACCCAAGCAGATCGGACCGATCATGTCCGAATGCCTGGTAACCGGCTTCTACGACGAGAATGACAAGGTAGTACTGGCTATCCCCGACAAACCGGTACCTGACGGGAAGAAGTTACTTTAGCCATTCATGAGTGTGAAGAGATTGTAATTTCCTTCGATATGGAGAAAGCTGGCAACTGACTGACGAAGGTCCGGTTTATGGTTCATCTGTTTGCTCCGGGTAGAATACCGTAATTCCAGCCAGAATCTGGCCGCCACTATTTATTACGATATAGCTCGGGAACATTTACGAAAATTTGTACTTTTATAAGCTAGAGACAAAATGACATTAACATGCAATATGATAAACTCGATCGGGGAAACGTTATGAAAAAATCAATAATAACCACGGCACTTCTTTTTGTCTTCGTACTTTCGGTTCAAAGCCAGAACCTTACGGTTGATATCATACAGTTCGGTACCGACGTGGAAAACCGGAAGATTGTAAATGCCGACTCCGTTTTCACGAACTCGATAGAGCGAATCTATTGCTTTACCGAGATCGACGGTGCGGAACAATCTACCACCATTACCCATGTGTGGTATTACGGTGACCTGGAGAAAGCCCGGGTGGAGTTGCCGGTAAACGGGCCCAACTGGCGAACCTGGAGTTCCAAATTTATCCTCGAAAACTGGACGGGACCGTGGAGTGTGGAAGTGCTTGATTCCAACGGTAATGTACTGGCAACCAAGACCTTCCGCGTTCAGGATGCCGTGGCCGACCAGTAGACGAAGAACCATCCGCGGAATTTCGGTTGCCCGCGGAAGTGTTCCCGCCAAGAGGCGGACAATGTTGAATAATACGCCGCTTTTTGATTCATTCCGGTGGATACATTTTACCTGAAAAGGGATATCAACGTATGAGATCGCTGTTTCCACCGGGATGCCTGGCTCTCGCATTCATCATTTTTCTGTTCCTGCTGCTTCCCTTTTTCCTGGCCGATGTGCTGCTTACCGCTCTCGGAAAACTGGGTTTGAGTCCGGCTGTTTCCATGTTGGCGGCCGCTGGTATTTTCCTGGGCAGTGTTATCAACATCCCGGTTCACTATATCGAAAAACCCGAAATGAAATCACTCGCGGGGAGAGGCATGTACGGGCTGGAGCGCATGCTGTTCCGGAATATGCACAAACCGGACAAAGTGCTGCTGGCCGTTAATCTGGGGGGTTGCGTTATCCCTTTTCTCATTTCGGTATATGAACTGGTGCGGCTGTGGGAGTCCGGACTCGCAATTTTTATTTCGTCCCTGGCCTGCATCGGTATTAACATCTTCATATGTGAACGACTGGCACAACCGGTGCCTGATATGGGGATCACCATTCCCGCCCTGGTACCGGCCCTTGTTGCGGCTCTTTCTGCCCTGTTCCTGGTACCCGACCAGGCACCGGCGGCCGCGTTTGTGTCGGGGGTTTTGGGTACCCTGGTGGGGGCCGACCTGCTGCACCTGAAGGATATCGGCAGGATCAGCAGCGGGATCGCAAGTATCGGAGGAGCCGGCACTTTCGACGGCATCGTCATATCCGGGATCTTTGCCACCCTCCTCGCCTGATTACGAGCAGTTGATACGGCCTTTCAAAATGGACACTGCCGAATGTCATGAAGACGAAAAACCGTGGCGTCAGTGGGCATCCAGCCAGTTGTCGGCCAGTCCCATATCCACTTTCAACGGAACCTTCAGTTCGTAGGCTGATTCCATCAGCTCTTTCAGTATTGCGGGCACGGTCTCCTGTTCCTCCTCCGGCACTTCAAAAATCAGTTCGTCATGCACCTGCAGCAGCATCCGGGTCCTGAAGTTATTCTCTTCCAGGAACTCGTCGATGTTGATCATTGCCAGCTTGATGATATCAGCAGCCGTGCCCTGTATCGGGGTATTGATGGCGGTCCGTTCGGCAAATGAGCGCCGGTTCCAGTTGCCCGAATTGATATCCCGGATGTAGCGGCGACGTCCCAGGAGCGTCTTCACATAGCCGTGTTCCTGGGCAAACTGTTTGGTCTCGTTGATATATTTGAGTACTCCAGGGAACCGCTCAAAATACTGGTCGATCATATCTTTGCCCTCCGAGTTTTCGATGCCCAGCCGGTTTGCCAGCCCGTAGGCACTTACCCCGTAAGGGATACCAAAATTGACCTCCTTCGCCTTTCTGCGCTGGTTGCTGTCCACCTCTTCGATCGAATCGAGATCGAACACCTCTTTGGCCGTGCGGGAGTGGATATCTTCATCATTACGGAACGCCTCGATCATATTTTCATCTTCCGAAATATGGGCTATCACCCGCAGCTCGACCTGGGAGTAATCAGCGGAGAGCAGCTTGAACCCCTCATCGGCGGTAAAGGCCTTGCGGATTTCACGACCCCGTTTTGTGCGAATCGGGATATTTTGCAGGTTCGGGTTTGATGAAGACAGGCGGCCGGTGGCGGCAATATGCTGGTTGAAGTCGGTGTGGATCCGGCCGGTTTCCTCGTTAATCAATTTCGGGAGGGCATCCACGTAGGTCGACTGCAGTTTGCTCAGGGCCCGGTATTCCAGGATCAGGCCCGGCATCTCGTACTCCTCCTCCAGTTTTGAAAGCACCGATTCCGAGGTGGAATACTGCCCTGTTTTTGTTTTTTTCCCGGCAGGCAGCCCCATTTTATCAAAAAGCACTTCTCCCAGCTGCTGCGGGGAATTGATGTTAAATTCAGTTCCCGCCTTCTCATAGATCTCCTGTTCGAGGTCCTGCAGGTCGTGACGTAATGTTTCAGAGAACTCCTTCAACATCTCCCGGTCCAGCCTGATCCCGTGCAACTCCATCTTGGCAAGCACCTCCATTAGGGGAAATTCAAGCGTTTTGGCGATTTCGGTCAGTTCATCCCTGTCCAGTACTTTTTTCAGAATTTCGTGCAGCCGGAGGGTGATATCCGCATCTTCACAGGCGTAGATCCTGATCTTTTCGGCAGGTAGTTCATTCATGCTCTTCTGCGCACGCCCCTTGCCGATCAGTTCCTCAATCGATATGGGCTCGTAACTGAGGTATTTCCTGGCCAGTGTGTCCATCTTCAGCTTCTGGTCGGCATCGATCAGGTACGCAGCGATCATGGTGTCGAACGCCGGCCCCTCAACTTCGATACCCGCCCGTTTTAGGATCATGTAATCGAACTTGAAATTATGGGCTACCTTGAGGGAATCGGTCCTGGAAAACAGCGGCTGCAGGAGGGAAACTGCCTTTTCCAGCGCAATACCGTCTTCCACGGCGATCGGCACGTAGTAGGCAACTCCCGGTGTGGTACTCAGGGAAATCCCAACCAGCCGGTCGTTCATCGGGTCGGTACCGCTTGTTTCGGTATCGAAGCATAGCGTATCCTCGTCAACCAGCTTTTCCACCAGTCCCTCAAGGTATTCCGGTTTGTCGACGAGTTCATAGGAAACCGTATCCTCCGAATAACTCAGCATGTCGGGCTCCTCATCGGCAGCATCCTCTCTGGTGACGAACAGGTCGCCCTGGTTTTTGTGCTCTTCCGGCACTTCCCGGTCTACCCAGCGCTCTATCTCCTCTCCCAGGTATTTCTTGGTCAGAGAACGGAACTCCATACGTTTGAAAAAGCCGCCGAGCTTCTCCTTGTCCGGCCCCTCCCACTTCAGATCCTCCCAGTCGACAATATCCGGCACATCGGTTTTGATTTTTACCATCTTTTTGGCGTGCAATGCCTGCTCCGCCTGCTTGTTCAGGGCGTTGCCGTACCGTTTCGATTTGATATCGGGAGCCGCCTCAATCGCCTTTTCCAGCGACCCGTAGTTTTTGATAATTTTAGGGGCTCCTTTTTTCCCGATACCGCGCACACCCGGTATATTATCCGAGGTGTCCCCGAGCATCGCCAGCACATCCACCACCTGCTCGGGATAGACGCCGAAATACTCCTTCACGCCCTCCCGGTCAATAATGTTGAAACCGCCGTTCTTGTTGTCCGGTTTCATCATCTGGATATGGTCGTGCACCAGCTGCATGAAATCCTTGTCAGGGGTAACCAGGAATACGTCGACATCTTCGGCATTGGCCCGGTCGGCAATCGTCCCGATGATATCATCCGCTTCGTAGCCGTCCTGCTCAATATTTTCGATCCCGTACCCGTCAATCATCTCCTTGATAAGGGGGATCCCGACTTTCAGTTCCTCCGGCTGCGGGGGACGGTTGGCCTTGTACTCTTCATCCATCTCGTGCCGGAATGTCGGGGCGTCGGTATCCCAGACCACCGCCACGTGGGTGGGTTCCTGTTCCTCCAGCATCTTCTCCAGGGTATTGGCAAAACCCAGTATCGGACCGGTGGGAATACCCTCGGCATTTTTCAGATTGCTGTTGATAAAGGCGAAATGGGAACGGTAGGCAAGTGCCATACCATCAAGTAAAAACAGGAGACTTTTCGACATAATTAATGACTGAATTCAGTTATATTCTTATTGCGGTTGTGACGAGCAGACTGGAATCCGAGAATAGTTTACATTACTTGGCAAGTCTGATTATAATTGCCAAGAGAAGGGTATTTTGACCACTCGTCAACGGCATCTAAACTGGAAGGTAAACTTTTTCATTCGAAATTCGAATACAGAGTTGTTTTCAATGTTGAATCAACGGGTGTAAATGGGCTTAAAAAACGAGGCACAATCTGCTCTTCAGAGCACGAAAACATTTTACAAGGAGTATGTTTCCGGGATGACCCGCGAACGGCTCGGTAAAGAGCTGTACGAAGATACCGACCGTCTCAAACAGCTGTACCAGGAGGCGATCGGTGAAAAAGAGGAGAAAGAGAAGGGACGGCAGCTACCCGGTCACGTTAAATTTTTACGGCTGTTCTCTTCGCTCACCCAGCGACTGAATCCCACCCGACGCCTGGCGTTCGGACTTTCTACCGTATCGTTCCTGCTCTATTATCTGGCTGATTTCATCGGCATTTCCAATTTTATCCTGTTTTATGATCTGTTGATCCCGTTTTCGTTTGGTACCATGCTGCTGCTTCTGCTGGTGGAACTGCTGGAAAAATCGGATGTGAAACGAGAAATAGACCTGGCACGTGAAATACAGCTCAGCCTGCTGCCTGCCACCGAACTGGTTCGTGACAACATCGAAATATACTCTTTTGCCAATACCGCAAAAGAAGTCGGCGGCGATTATGTGGATATGATAGAAACCGAAAAAGGCACATACATTGTAATTGCAGACGTTTCCGGGAAGGGGCTCACCGCAGCACTTTATATGGTTCGCATGCAGGCACTGGTACATCTTTTGATCGAGAAAGATAAGCCCACGCCCAAAGAGTTGCTCGTTGAACTGAATGATTATGTAAAATCTGATGCGGCCGACAAGACATTTGTGACTGCCTGTGCCGCCTTTTTTCCACATGGTGAAGACCGCTTTACCTTTGCCCGGGCCGGACACAACGCTCCGATATTCTACAGCCGGGATCGCGATGCTACCTTCGACCTGCGATCCGACGGATTTGCGCTGGGGATGACCTCGTCTCAAAACCTGGCGGGTTTCCTGCAGGAGAAGAAATTCCATTTCAAGTCGGGTGACAGCGTCCTGTTTTTTACCGACGGTCTGACCGAAGCACGAAACGAATACGGGGAACAGTACGGGGAGGAACGAGTCGACTCCCTGATGAGTATCTACGGTTCACTCCACGCGAAATCGATCGTCAAAAAGATACACGCCTCGCTCGAGGGATTTATCGGGAAAGAAAAGCCCCCGGATGACATCACGTTTACGTGCGTACATCACCCGGAGGCAAAATAAAATCCGGGACTTTCTCAGGCGTGTGCGCCAACTTATTGGTGTTGCCCAAAAAATAGATCGTCTTTGAGCTAGATAAATGCAAGGAAATATCCTGATTTACCACAGAATATTACCGATATGGTATTTTGAATTTGCACGTAGCCTTCCCAATGACCGAACCTGGGTGTTCATTTTTTGAGTGACCAAAAAATGAACCATAAAAGTCACCGGAAAATCCCGGATACTGTTCTTCTTAAGACTCCAAAAGGGCCTTGCTTAACCGTACCCGGGTGGTTTTACCGCTAACAGCTGCCGGGATGTTCCGGACGTGGGGCGCCCGAAACATCTGGTCGTATTCTTCCGGCCTTTGGATTTGTGAACCGCCCCGGGCAAACACAGCGGAGGCGCAGGCTAGTTATTTGTCACTGGTTATTAGTTTTCCGGTAAAAAAAGTAACTAATTCCTGATAGTCAAAACAGACCTCCCGCAGCTGGTTATGGTCCCTTAACAGCCCTTGTTACCTGACCAGCAGTCCCTTAGCCTCCTCGACCAACCGCTGGGGGGTTAGCCCGTACTCTTCGTAGATTTTTTCGTACGGTGCGGAAGCCCCGAATTTATTGATGCCAACCGCAACGCCACCGGTGCCGACCCAGCGCTCCCATCCCAGCGTGGCCCCGGCTTCGATGGAAACCCTTGCCGTCACTTCTGGAGGAAGTACCTGGTCGCGGTATTGTTGGCTCTGCTTCTCAAACAGTTCCCAGGAAGGCATGCTGACCACCCGGGCGGCAATATCATCTTTCGCCAGCATCCGTTGTGCCTCCACTGCATACTGTACTTCGGAACCCGATCCCATCAGGATTACATCCGGGGTTCCCTCGGTGTCTGAGAGTATGTATCCGCCTTTAAGCGTATTTTCGGCAGGGGCAAATGTGGAACGGTCGAATGTGGGCAGGTTTTGACGGGTGAGCACAAGCATCGAAGGGCCCTCATCGTACTGAAGTGCCGCTTTCCACGCCCAGGATACCTCGTTGGCGTCAGCGGGACGCAGCACCAGCAGGTTGGGCATGGCCCGCAGTGAGGAGAGATGTTCCACCGGCTGATGCGTGGGACCATCTTCACCCAGGCCGATACTGTCGTGGGTCATCACAAATATGGAGGGAATTTCGGAAAGAGCGGCAATCCTTATGGCCGGCCGGCAGTAATCGGAAAATATCAGGAAGGTACCGCCGTAGGGAATCACACCGCCGTGCAGCGCAATACCGTTCATGGCAGCCCCCATTGCATGCTCACGCACCCCGTAATGCATGTTCCGGGCCGTATAATTCTCCGCACTGAACGCACCGGAGGAATCGATCCAGGTCTTGTTGCTGCCATGGAGATCGGCCGATCCGCCGAGCAGCGCCGGCACGTGTTCTTCAATGGCGTTCAGCACCTTCCCGGAAGAAGCACGCGTGGCAAGCCCCTTTTCATCGGCCGGGAACACCGGGAGATGACTGTCCAGGTCGTCTGGCAATTCGCGATTCAGGCGCGCCCTGAACTCGGCCCCCTTTTCCGGGTATGCTTCGGTATAGGCTTCAACCAGCCGTTCCCATTCGGCCGACCGTTTCTTGCCCTGCTTGACGGCCCGGCGAATGTGTTCAGCTACTTCATCCGGGATGTAGAATTTTTCATCAAACTCCCATCCCAGATTTTTCTTGGTCAGCCGAACCTCTTCTTCCCCGAGCGGGGCCCCGTGGGAGGCTTCGCTGTCCTGTTTGTTGGGACTTCCGTACCCGATATGGGTATTGCACACAATGATCGAGGGCTGATCTGCCACATTTTGGGCATTCACTATTGCCTCTGCCACCGCATTCCGGTTATGCCCGTCGATCTCCTGCACGTGCCAGCCGTAGGCATCAAACCGTTTGTTTACATCCTCGGTGAATGCCAGGTCGGTACTGCCGTCGATAGAGATATTGTTGGAATCATACAGATAGATAATTTTGCCGAGCCTCAGGTGGCCCGCCAGCGAGGCGGCTTCGTGAGAGATGCCCTCCATCAAATCCCCGTCACTGACAATGCCATACACGTAGTGATCGGTTAGCTTGTATTCTTCGGTGTTATAAATGGAAGCCATGTGGGCCTCGGCAATTGCCATACCCACACCGGTGGCAAAGCCCTGGCCCAGCGGACCGGTTGTCGTTTCCACACCCGGTGTAAGTCCGTATTCGGGATGTCCCGGGGTCTGACTCCCCCACTGGCGAAAATTCTTAAGCTCATCAAGGGAGAGGTCATATCCCGTGAGGTGCAGCAGGCTGTATAACAGCATGGAACCATGACCCGCGGACAGAACAAATCGATCCCGGTTATACCAGTCCGGATTTTTCGGATCGTGTCGTAAAAATTGGGTCCATAGTACATATGCGGCGTCTGCCATTCCCATCGGCATTCCGGGATGACCGGATTCGGCCGCCTGGACAGCATCCATCGAAAGCGTACGGATTGTGTTTACACAGCGTTCATCAAGCGATTTATTTGACATGCTAACAGTTTTTAAAGTGTGCTATTACCGTTATCGTGAAAAAATCCCCAAAGAAAATAGGTAATGCGGTTGTCACTTGAAACTGTAACTACCCATAAAAAAAGCCTCCCGTACAGAGAGGCTTTTAACGATCATAATATGGGAAAACCGGCTACCTCGTCGTGCTCTCGCACTTCAGTTCATACTCCATCTGGTGTTCGGCGGGTGATTTGAATGAACCGAATGCCGCATTTTTGAATGCCGAGCAGGCCTCCGATTTTTTGCCCTGGGCTTTCAGTGCGGTACCGAGTTCAAAGTAGATCTTTGCGAGTTCGGTTTTTCCACCGCTTTCAAGATCCAGTGCCTTGCGGGCGTGCGTCAGGGCCTGGTCCCAGTTGGTACGTTTGTTGTGAAGTTCGGCAAGCCGGTAATGGGCGTCCGCTGATTCAGCGTTATAATTCAGTGCCCGGTTCAGCAGTTCGGCTGATTCATCAAAATTCTTGTCCTCCATCGCCTGAACACCCCGGTAAATAAGATTATCGTGAGCGGCTGTGGTGGCTTGTCTCACAATCTGCTGGTCATTCACTTCGGGTTTACTGCCGATCTCGATAGCCTTGTCGAACATCTCCAGGGCCGTATCAAGATTCTGGTCGTTTTTATTCTTTATGACGAGGCCTTTCTGGTAGTAGGCTTTCGCGTAATTGGGGTTCCGTTCAATCGCCTGATCTAATGAAGCAATCGCATCATCATACTGCTGTGATTTAAACTGGATAATCGATTTTGTATATAACAACTGGGTAACGATGTTTCCCGATTTATCCGCTATTTGACCGTTCCCGTACTCTTCTGAGATGTCAGCCGCTTCCTGGAAGGAGTCCATCGCTTCGTCTAGGCTGGACAGATTCTTGTTCTTCTGGAAGTTTTTGTACCTGGTTACCGCCAACTGATAATAGATGGAAGGCAGCTGGCTCTGTGCCCGATCCACAATATCGGGGGCTTTTTCAAATTCGGACTGCTCGGCCAATGAAATCGCCTGGTTATACATGTTAATCGCCTGCTCATATTCACTGGCATTGGCATTTTCCAGCGCCTTGTTAAATGCGGTTACCGCTTTTCGATAGTTATCATCCTGGGCATCCGCCTGGTAAGCGATACCGATCGTAAGAAAACAAGCCAGTAAGAGTGTTGCACTTTGTTTTAAAAACTTCATTGTCCCATAGTTTTAGATTGAACGTTCTGAGCGATGAAAAGTAATGAATAAAAAAATTTATTTAAAAGTAAAACTCAATTACCTTTAATTTATTGTTAAGTCTGCGAATTTCGTGCACTGCCTGCTTCCATTGTACGAGCAGATATCTTCCAGGCAGC
>JAWVZC010000133.1:0-10093 GCA_033722415.1 Balneolaceae bacterium
TCAGATCGTTTGCTCCCCTCCCTTTTCAATGCGTTCACCGTTTGTTCATCGGTCGTGATACCACCGGTGTGAAACGAGCGTCGCGCCAGCGTGATGGAGGCGTCCGCCATCGCCTCTTTTTGCTTTTCCGAGCAGTTCCGCAATTTGAGATCGGGATGCACCCCGGCCAGGAACATTACCTCGGCCCGCAGGTAGTTGCCGAGCCCGCCCAGAAACGACTGATCAAGCAGCAGCGTGGCCACCTTTCGGTTTTGGAAGTCATCATCCCGGTACCGGTCGACTACCGTTGCCCGATCGGTATCCGGATGCAGTACATCCGGTCCCAGTTTTTTGAGATAGTCGTGATCCCCAAGTTCATTATCTGTCAGCACTTCGATTTCTGAAGCAGAATAGAGCAGTGCAGAATGCTCGCCGTTGCTGAGCTCCAGTCGCAGACTCCTGTTGGTATCCGGTCGCTCCCCCCGTTTGGCGATCATCCACTTGCCGTACAGCTGGTTGTGCGAGTAAATGTTAAGCTTGTTCTCAAACCGGGTTAAAATCGCTTTTCCCCTTGCTTCCACCGTTTCCACTTTCTTCCCCGTTAATTTTTCCTCGTACGGTTTGAGCTCTTCAAAGGCAAAGTGCACGTCTTCGAGCGGACGGTTGCTCAAAATATCCGACAGCTTGCTTGCTGATCTCCAGATTTCGGGTCCTTCGGGCATTTTGTTGTTTTGTAATTATATTTTTAATTCAACAGTACAAAAAGTACGGGTTAAGTATCGTTCCGCGGGTTGTCACGGTGAGAAATTATGCCTCAGGCAGAAATCAAAACCTCTCGAGGTAATGATACTGCCAATTGAGGGCAAATTTCGGTATCATTACCCGCTGCCGTACCCGATACCCAAACGAAGAACCGGTTTAGTGATATGAAGCCAAATCTTACCGTTATAATCCTGTTAACGATAGCGGCAATCTCATCGTCGAATTGTGACAGAAGTGGGTCCATTTCCCCGCCGGACTCCCCCGCCGGTACCATCACTCATCTTCCCTATTTGACGACGGACGGCAGTGAATTACTGCATATGAGCTGGGTGGAAACGGACACGACGGCAGGCACGCACCGTTTGCTTGCGGCCCGGTATGACCCAATGGGGTGGTCCTCGCCGCAAAAGCTGGCCGACGGGAACTCCTGGTTTGTGAACTGGGCCGACTATCCCTCGATCCTCACCACGGAAGGTCGCCTTCGCGCTGCACACTGGCTGCAAAAAATTCCGGGCAACGCCTACTCGTATAATATCAGGATGTTGCTGGCCGCAAGAGATACCGCCCCGGAAGCGGTTATCACGCCCCACTTCGACAGCACGGCAACCGAGCACGGATTTGTGTCGATGATACCGCACCCCGACAGCAGTAACATAATGGCTGTTTGGTTGGACGGCAGGCGTACCGCCGACCGGGCCGAGAATGAATATACCGATCTCGCAAAAGCGATGACGCTCAGATCTGCATTGATACGTCCGAACGGCAGGGTAAGCGGTCGCAGTCTTATCGACTCCACGGTGTGTGATTGTTGTCAGACCTCGCTTGTCATGACCGAAAATGGTGCTGTTGCTGCTTACCGAAACAGGACAAAGCAGGAAATACGTGATATATACGTGAGCAAATTTGCTGGCGGGCGATGGACAAGACCCATACCGGTACATCCTGACAACTGGCAGATCGGCGGGTGTCCCGTAAACGGCCCGGTAATACAGGCATCGGAATCCACCATCGCCGTCGCCTGGTTTACCGGGGCGGGTGATCAGTACCGGGTAAAAGCGGCGTTTTCGAATATTGATACGTTGTCGTTTTCTGAACCGGTGACAATCGACGATGGAACCCCGATCGGAAGATTGGATGCCGTATTCATCACCCCGGAATTACTGGCTGTCAGCTGGATGGAAAAAGTGCAAAACACGGCGCATCTGAACGTTAGAACTGTCGATATCCAGACCGGTAAAACCGGGCGAATCACAACCATTGGTGAACTCTCCCCTGACCGGCAAAGCGGGTTCCCCCAGATGGAGGTAACTGATAACACTCTCTATTTTGCATGGACTGACGTAGGCAGCCATTCGGATCGACAACTTGCACTGGCTACCCTGCCAGTTGCCAGGCTCCTGGAATGATTTCCATTTTTGATAGGTCGTAAAAATAGATACCTTCCCTGACCGAAAAGAATTGCTAAATCTAACTAATGTCACCAAAAAACTATGTTTCAACAACGAATAGTGCTGCTAACGCTGACCGGAATTTTCCTCTTTTTCGCGGGGTGTAATTCAGGATCAAACTACTCGGCATCCGGAGGTACGACGCTCGAATCAAACATCGACAGTGTGAGTTTCAGCCTGGGATACCAGAACGGGAAAGTACTCAGCCAGCAAAGTATGACCGATATTCAACTAGACAAGCTTGTCGCCGGAATTCGCGCGGGGCTCAGCGACAGCACCCAGCCGCCCATTCCGGAATCGGAAATGCGCAGTATCATCCAGTCTTATCAAATGCAGAAGCAGCAGGAAACCATGAGACAGCAGCAAGAAGAAGCCAAAGTCAATCGTCAGAAAGGTGAGGAGTTCCTTGCTCAGAACAGGGAGAATGAGGGGGTTCAGGTGACGGATAGCGGACTCCAATACAAAGTGCTGGAAGAGGGATCCGGACCTTCCCCCGATGCCGACGATACGGTTTCCGTTCACTACCGCGGTACCCTGCTCGACGGAACCCAGTTCGACAGCTCATATGAGCGTGGCCAGCCCGCCGAATTTCCGCTCAACCAGGTTATCAAGGGTTGGACCGAAGGGGTACAGCTGATGAAAGAGGGAGCCAAGTACAAGTTTTGGATCCCTTCTGAGCTGGCCTACGGGAATAATCCACGTCCCGGCGGCCCCATTAAACCCGGTCAGACTCTTGTGTTTGAGGTGGAACTGCTGGAGGTTAAATAACGCTAACATTACATTTTTTTAAAGCTGTAGCATTTCTCCAGCTCAGCCGTTTTATTAAGCTATACGTTTTTACGTTGGCTTACTCGAGTACAGGGGGAGTCGGATAGGATCCGGCTCCCTTTTTTTATCTATTATTTTTGGTGAGGCTTACGTGAACCGATAGTTCAGTTCCTATTGCGGGTATTCATCAAAAGCCTCAAAGAATGGTATGATGTTGAAGTAGCACCCGTTGTTGAAACAGCACCACTAAGAGTACTGTTGGGATCACAAAAAAAAGAAAGGCCAGCTATCAACCGGCCTTTCCTTTTTACGTTGGCTTTTTCGGGGTACAACAAATGAGACATGATGGTCTCATCAACTCTTTGTATCTAATTTGATCAAAAATTGTTTCGAACAACTTGTAATTTCTTGCTCCCTTCTGTCCATTTTACAACTTTTGCAAAAGCTAATTATTCTTTACCAGCACTCATTATCTTTGGGCATCCCCGTAAAAACGTGCTGAAACGCTGATTACCCCTCTTTCTTGTAACTATTATAATAACAATTATTTAGTCACAAATACAATAAGTCATTCTACGTAATTGCGCCCTGTTGTAACTCCCCGGGTGGTACGGGAAATATGTACGCACTTCCTCCATCCGGTAACCGGATCAACACTCGGATTTTTCATTTTTTTTACATGTTATCCCCTGCGATCTGGAATTTCTTTCCACCTTAGGCCACAAATTTGCATATTCGGGAGCCCAATTCCGAGACTTGACCGTAACAGCGGGATCATGCCCGCTAACCGGTGCTAACCGGCATTTCTCACCAAGAAATTGGTTCGTCGGTAAGGCGAAGGGGTAATCGCAAAGGAAACGTATATTGATACATTGCGTGCGCTATTTCCACCTTCAACGCAGCAGACGGGACCATTTCGCAGTCCACTACCTGCTGGGATGCCATTTGTAGTCAACAAACAACTGTAACTCACCGGATATCAGAGCATTACAAGAAATCTGACATATTTTTCGTGAGAAATGCAGGCAAATCCTCATTTCACCCGACAATCCTTGTGTTATTCAGAGTACCCAATGATAGTCAGTTTCCTTATATGAAAATGGAGAAGTAATAACGGATAACAGGGGTTTAAGGTACTTCCAGTACAGGATCTGGATGAGCGGGGGAACGGAGGTTATCTTACAGGTGGTGTTTTCAGCAAGTTACGGGTGTATCTCTTCAACGTACGATTGCACTACTCTACTTTTTTCTCTGCTGGTCCCCAGAGCCGATCCTGTAAACCCGAAGACCGACTGGTACCGCGTTCGATCATGTCACGCAAAACCCGCTCAGTTCCGATCAGGCTGCAGTTGTTTCTGGATCGTGTAATTGCCGTGTAAAGCATCTCTTTTGATGATACCGCCGAAATCCGGGGAGGCAGTACCACGCCGACATCATTAAACTCCGATCCCTGGCTTTTGTGTACGGTCAGGGCATAGGCCGGTTCTGCGTAAGTCAGCCTTGAAGGAGAAAAAGAACGATGGTTCGAGTCTTTTTGTCCGAAGAACACTTTGAGTTCTTTTTTGTGATCCCGGGACACAATGCCCAGCTCTCCATTGTGAAGCCCCAGGGTATAGTCGTTCTGTGTGACAAGCACCGGTTTTCCCGGGTACCACTCAGCGGTTCTCGGTACAACTTGTTCTTCACGCAATATTTTTTCAATCATCAAATTTACCTGTTCCGAACCAAGCGGCCCTCTACGGTGAACGCAGAGCACTCCCAACCTGCCCAGTGACTGAAGTGCTTTTTCAACAGTTCCGAATGCAGTGAGTTCACGGTAGTGATCCAGCACAAGTTCCCGGAGATGCTGTTCGATATCCTCCGGGCTTTCCAGGTTCCTGAACGTGATGTCACTGTATTTGTCGGATTGCATGAGGGTGATTGCACGGTCAGAATCTCCGTTCAGTACCTTCGAAGCCAGCTGTCCGATCCCACTCTCTTCTCCGAATCGATAGCTCTTGGTGAGCAGCACAACGTTATCGCTCAACGGTTTTTGCCCATACTCCCCGGCACGTTCCGGTAGTACCATTCCCGCTTCTCCTGCTTGTTCTATAAACGCGTCAGAAAACCGGTTTTCATCTCTCTTGCATATACTGCCCAAAACCGCCCCCGCTTCCACCGATGCGAGCTGGTCTTTATCCCCCAGCAGGATAAGCCTGGCATTATCCGGAAGGGCATCCACCAGTTTTACCATCAGGGCAAGATCGATCATGGAGGCCTCATCTACCACAACCAGGTCATATGGCAGCGGATTTTCCCGGTTGAACCGAAAATCGGAGCCGTATCGCTCGGCACCCAACAATTTGTGAAGGGTCGAAGCCTCTGCCGGTATTTTGTCTTTCAGCACCTGTTCTATGCCGGACTGTGAGAGGGCATCTGCAACTGAAGTTGCCAACCGGGATGCCGCCTTGCCGGTTGGTGCCGCCAGTGCCGCTTTACCAAGTACCTGAAGTTTCGCCATCAGCAGCAGAATGTTGACCACGGTTGTCGTCTTCCCGGTACCGGGTCCCCCCGAGATTACCGTTAACTTCTGGTTAACCGCCATCCAGGCCGCCACTTTCTGCCAGTCGGGTTCATGCTGGTTCTTCTCTCCAAAGAGCGCGTGCAGTACCTCCCTGCACCGGTCGCCCGACACCTTCGCCGGTGGGGCCGACGCCATCGCTTGTAAACGCGCTGCCAGAAACGCCTCGTAATTCCAATATTTTTGCAGGTAGAGCCGGCCTGAATCGTCGAGTGTCAGCGGGGTCGGTTCGCCCGGGGCTCCCGCCGATTCCGTTTTTTTCAGATGCTCTGTCCATTCCCGCAGCCCGGGAGCCTGGATTCCCCTCTTCTCGCCATCCGTAAACAGGTAATTCCCCGCTTCCTCTCGCAGATCGACACAGACATCTCCGGACCCCTTCCGTTCCGATACCAGGCAGCCCGCAAGCAACAGGGCATCATTACACCGGCCATCAACGCGGTCGAGAAACAGGCAGAACTGGTATGACACCTCGGCGATTATTCCCTGGTCGCGCAATTCCCGTATTCGCTGCAGTATTTCACTCATCGCGCGCTCCCTGCACGGTTAAACAAGTTATCAATCCGCTGAATGGTGTCGTACGAAGGCCTGTCATAGTAAATGCCGTGTTCCGGTGCACGGTCCGCGGCCGCCATGCCCCGAACAAACAGGTAAAAAACGCCTCCAACATGTTTTCCATAGCTATAGTCCCGGATGCGCTGGTTCAGATAGCGGTGAAGGGCCACCGTGTAGATATGGTATTGCACATCGTAGCCCGCCAGCTCCATTTCCTCGCGCAGCCTGCCCGGGGCATAATCCGCGGAATCCTCACCGAGATAATTGGATTTGTAATCGGCGATGTAATATCGATCGCCTATTCTGAATACGAGGTCGATGAATCCACGCATAAATCCCTGATTGACCTCAAAACTGTGGTCCCCGTTGTTCCCCGGCCGATTGCGAATAATCCGGAGCAGCCGGTTTCGCCGGAACGCGGGAAGATCAAAGTAGAACTCCATCTCCTTAACCAGGTCATTTTCGGTAAGGATATCAAGAGAGACCTCTTCCCGCAGGGGCGTCTGCAACACGGTTCGGACCATCTGTTTCAGTACGGGGTGCCAGCTTCCACGGTACCCGAAGCGGGCCAGGTTATCAGCCACTACCCGGTCCAGATTCTGCCGGTTCGTAAAGTCGAGCTCTTCAAAAACAGCGTGAATACAGTTCCCTGCTGACGGTCCCTTCGGAAAGGTAAAGATGGAGGGCGACTCCAGCTCCTTTGGCGAACTGAGCTCTTCAGGCAGATAAAATTCATCATCACCCCGGAACTCGTCCCCGGTGCCGGGGTGCATGATGGAGGAAAAACTTGAAACAACAGAGCGCGATTCAATATGGGTCGGTCCCGAATAGGTTCTGGTTTTGGGGGCCGGGGGCTCTGCCCGGTCTCCCCGGTACGGGGTTCGTTTCATCTCATCTACCCGTTCATGGGCAATCCACTCGGCGCCATGTTGCAGCATCTGATCAAAGCGATCGCGATACTCGGCCAGCTGGATCGTGGCAGGCCTCTCCTCGGAAAGCAGCCGTGCAGAGAGGTGCCGCTCAATCCTCTGTTTACCCAGCAGAAGGTACGACAACGGGGAGTACTCCATGTTGTTCGCATATTCATGGATTACGACGCAGTAATTTTTTGCGCGTGTAAGAGCCACGTAAGTGAGCCTCATACTTTCCGATATCTCCTCCTGCAAAGCACGGAACCGGTTCCTGTTCCGTTCTCCGGTCCCCTTTTCATTCAGATCGAGCGAAGCCCGGTAGTTCCGCTGTTCATCGTGAAACAGAAACGGCTCTCCGCTGTCACTGATACCCGGTCCATCCCACAGAAAAGGAATGTAGACGATCGGGTATTCCAGCCCCTTGCTTCGGTGCATGGTGACCACCCGGACCAGGTCTTCATCACTCTCCAGCCTCAGCTGCTCCTCGTCAGCGGTCTGCCGGGAGTCTCTTCTTTTTTCAGCAAGCCATTTGATCAACTCGAAAATACCGGCATGTTCCATCCGCTCGTGGTCCTGCAGCAGTTCTGCGATCTGCAGCAGGTTCGTCAGCTTACGTTCACCCTGTTCCAGGGTAACAATGTGCTGTTTGATACGTTCGTCCTGCAGCACTTTGTGGAACATCGGGGTAAATCCCTTTTGCTGCCAGATAGCGTTCCAGCGGGTAAAGCTCTCGAGCTCGTTGATCCAGGACTCTTCCTCCTCCTGAAATCGATGCAAATCTGCGGCGCTGTGCTCAAATATCGGGGTGGAGAGAGCGGCGCGCACGATCGGTGGATTACGGGGTTCGGCCACCGCTTTCAGCAGCAGTTCCATAAACCGCGCTTCTTCCGTTTCAAACACGCTTTTTTCACTGTACTGCACACTTTTTATCGAACGCTGTTCAAGCGCCTCGCGCACCATTTCGGCCTGCTCGTGTTTACGGACAAGCACGGCAATATCTCCCGGCGCCACATGGCGGCTGCCGATGGAGGCTTCCCCCCCGCTGCCGCGATTCAATAACCGGGCGATCGATTCGGCAGTCAGTGCGGCAGCCCGCTGTTTGGATTCACCCTTATTCGGAAAATCATTCAACTGCCTTGTTTGCCGGGAGCTGACAAACTTCAGGAGCCGGGGATGTCGCCCGTCCACCTGAAAAGGGCTGATCTCCAGGCTTCCTTTTTTTGCGGGAGAAAACCGGATATCCTCTACCCAAAACGGGTTATTCAACCTGCTGAAAATGCTGTTCACCGCTTTGATCAGAGCTTTTTCGGCCCGAAAGTTGTACTCCAGGCGATACTGTTGCCGCTCCGGGACTTCCGAACGGGCTTCCAGGTATGAAAACAGGTCGGCCCCGCGAAAACTGTATATCGATTGTTTCGGATCCCCCACCAGGCATAAAAAGGAATCATCGGCGCCTTCCGGGTAGATGGTCCTCAAAATATGGTATTGTACCGGGTCGGTGTCCTGGAACTCGTCCACCAGTGCTACGGGAAACTTTTCTCGCAACATTCGCGCAAGCTGAGTACCGGTTTCCGGGCGCTGGAGGGCCTCGTCGAGCAACACCAGCAGGTCGTCATAACTCATTACTCCCCGACTTAACTTCTTGCTGCGGATATTCCTGCGAACGTAGGCAATAAGCTCTTTTTTCATGGCCGAAATCCAGCCTGTTACCCGGTCGACCTGGTCGATATACGCTTTTACACAGTAGAAAAACGGGTGCTGCGGTGCCTCCTCTCCCTTCCTGGTGCCGTAATCCCGAATCACATCAATTGAAAACCGGTCAAACCGCTTAAAGGTTGATACGGCCGGCAGTTCATTCTGCAGCCAGTCAGCCATCTTGTCGATCCAGCCTTGCACGTAGTCAGAACGATACCGGCGCCCGTTCATGGCGTCACCAGTAAGCAGGCGATGGATCTCATCCTGCCTGCCATAAAAATTCTCTTTTAGCCGTTTAAAGAGTTCAAACAGTTCCTGCAGGTCCTCATTCCGCGTGCCCTCCGGTGGCTCGGGCACACGCAGGTTGAGATAGGGCTTGCCCAGTGCCGGTGCTACGAGTCGTGCCAGACCTTCCGGATCGTGACCAGTCTGCCGCAGGATATTGAGCCACTCCCGCTGGATATCTGAGTGCCCGGCCTTTTGCACCTGCTGCCGCCACCAGTCGTCAACAGCCTCCTGTAGTATCTCCCGATCATCCGTTATCAGTTCGGCATCAAAGATGATCCCGCTCAGAAACGACTGTTCCTGGAGTGTCCGCTGGCAAAAGCTGTGAATGGTGAAGATGGATGCTTCATCGAAATTGTGAACGGCCCGTTCCAGTTTTTGAATTGCCCGTTCCGCATCCTGGACCTGCCTGATCAAATTTTCAAGAAATGTGTCGTTTTCGACAAAAGCTTGTCCGGCAAGTACCGATATCGATTCCCGAACACGTGATAATATTCGATCTTTCAGCTCTGCCGTGGCCGCCTTGGTATACGTGAGAACGAGGAGCTGATCCACGGTCAGGTCAGTATCAACAAGGCAGCGAATGAAGAGGGACGTTATGCTATACGTTTTTCCCGTACCGGCGCTCGCCTCCACCAGGTGATGACCATGCAGCGTTATGTCAAACGGTTCCAGCTTATTCAAGAGATTTCCGTTCCTCTCGGTTTTGCAACAGCGGATTCCAGATTCTCAGTGCCCACTCTCGAAATTCCGTTGTCTGCAGCGGGTTCTCCCCATGGTAAAAAAGGCTGATATAGGGATCCCGGTTTTCACTGATTTCCGGCTGCTTATACCGGTTCCAGGCTTTGTTCCGTGCCTTTTGTATCGCTGCTTCCGGGTCCTGTTCCTCGGGCCAGTAGGCGTTGGCAAACTGGTATGAAGTGTTCCCGAAGCAGGGAATTTTACGGTGGAGCCCCTCCCAGTAGATCTGCAAGAGATTGCGTAGTTCCTTCCCCGGCTCTTCCACCGGATGATCTCCTGTTTGGCCGTTTCGACATCCCTCTCGAACCAGGGATCCAGGTCGGTGAGAGGGTGGGTCTGCAGGGTCTGTCCCTCTCTCTTGCCGTAGTAGACTTCGTTGGGCGAGGTGAAGA
>JAWVZC010000134.1:0-10050 GCA_033722415.1 Balneolaceae bacterium
AAGATGAAGAGGTACACGCTTCCAAAGAGGTCCAGGAAAGCGACGATCCCCGGCTTGTACAGATCAATGAAATGCTGGACGAACAGGTGCGCCCGTACCTGCTGGCCGACGGGGGTGGTCTAAAGATACTGGGCCTGGATGGCAACCGGCTCAAAGTGCACTACCAGGGAGCTTGCGGAACGTGTCCGACTGCTACTTCGGGAACCCTTTACGCAATTGAGAGCATGGTCAAACGGATCGATCCCGAAATCGAAGTTGTCTCCGTATAACCGGATCTAAACCTGCATAATCCGATTTGAAATCACTTCACACAGGCAATTATGTCAATTTCAGTAAGTGAAAGAGCCGCCGATCGCATTAACCAAATACGGCGGGAGCAGAATATCCCGGACGATGCCGTATTACGCGTGGGAGTGGTCAGCGGAGGATGCTCGGGATTAACCTACGAATTGGATTTCGATTCCGGCCCGGTAGACGATGGTGACAACCAGAAGTTTTTTGAAGACAAGGGCATCCGCCTGGTTGTTGACATGCGGAGTTTTCTCTATCTGTCCGGAACAACCCTCGATTTTACCGAAGGGCTGAATGGTGAGGGTTTTCACTTTCACAATCCCAACGCATCCCGAACCTGTTCATGCGGTGAATCCTTTTCTATTTAACCAGTTGACAGTTTACACAATATGGCTACTGCAGAAGGAGAAATCGTCAACAAGATCAAAAAGTCGGACAAGCTGGTCACCATCGATCTGCAACAGTTTTATGATGATACTCCGGTTGAAACACTCGACATCAAAGCTTTTCTCTACGAAGGATTGATCCTGAAGGAGGATCATTTTCGGGATCAGCTGGAACAGCATGACTGGTTGCAGTACCAGAATACGTATCTTACGATCTACTGTTCGACCGATGCCATCATCACGCGGTGGGCCTACATGCTCATTGCCCGATATGCCCGGCCACACGTCCGGGAAATATTTGAAGGAGGAGAGGAGGATATCCTGTTTGAGCTTTACCGCAGGAAACTCGATGCTGTTGATTGGGAGCAGTACACGGACAAATTTGTGCTACTGAAGGGATGCAGTGACAAACCTGTGCCGGAAAGCGTGTATCTGCATGCAACTAAGAAACTCCTTCCTCATGTCGCCAAACTGATGTATGGAGAAGCATGTTCCAACGTGCCGGTATACCGCAGGCCGAGATAACTGAATCCCTTTAACGCTAAAACGCATCCTCCATGAATGCTGAAGACCGGGCACCACTCTCCAAAGTTGCACTCTCGGCACTCATCATAACCGCAGCGGGTGCGATCGCCTTTTTAATCTCCGGGTACGGGTACCAGTGGGGCTGGTGGGGATTATACGTGTCTTTCAGGATTCTGCTGCCCGGCGGAACCATTCTTGCACTTATCGGGCTGGTTCTATCGTTTGTTTACCCCTTCTTGAAAAACCGGAATCCCGGCCTGCGTGGCAGCGGGTTTGCCTATGGCGCTGCATTTTTGGGGATCATTGTCGTCGCCAATTTTGGGTACTGGTTCTACCAGGCCCAACAGTATCCCCCCATTCATGATATAACAACCGATACGGAAAATCCGCCCCGGTTCAAGGCGGTAGTGCCGCTCAGGGCCGATGCCCCCAACGCCACCGAATACGGCGGAGAAGAGATTGCCGGCATACAGAAAGAGCACTACCCGGATATCCGGACGCTGATACTCGACCGTCCCTATCCGGAGGCATTCAACGAGGCCCTGCAGGCCGCCCGATCCACATCATGGGAGATCGTGGGATATGACCAGCAGGAAGGCCGCATTGAGGCCACCCACACGCTCGCCTGGTATGGGTTTAAGGATGATATCGTAATCCGGGTGGATACCGCGGCTTCAGATTCAACCGCATCCGAAATCGACGTGCGTTCGGTATCACGGGTCGGACGCGGGGATATCGGAGTCAACGCAGACCGGATCAGGGATTACCTGGCCCGATTGCAATAACATCCACAGGCCTAACCCAGTTTCCACCGCTCGTCAGTGATATCGGTTATACTGTCTTACCAGAAGTGCGATATTGCTTCCCGACAGCATAATTACACGCCAGGTCACAAGATCGCTGCTTATCAACTTTCGCTTTTTGTCCACTGGTACCGGTGAGTTCCCACGGATATATCAAGAAGGCCTGAAACCGCTCATTTGGACCTGTTCAGCAGGAAGGGGTGATCGGTTTCCCGTTTACATTTTTTCACCAATTGAGCCTTTAAAAAGTTTATGGAAATGTTATTATTAGTACCCTTTCCTGTATCAAGAAATCAGTGATAACCAAAAAAATCATATGAAGTCAGCTATTAGATTTAGTTTATTTGCCATTCTGTTGGCAGGCTTGGTCACGCTATCCCGGGCGCAATCAGACCAGGAGCCGGATCCCGCGCCGGCCAAGGCGCTGGATAACGTGACCATTCACCTGTCCGACGGACGAACCGTAAGCAGCGGAACCGTGGTATGGCGAGACGGCATCCTGGTTGCCGTGGGACGTCGTGTTGAAATCCCGTTTGATGCGTTCGTGATAGACGGGGGCGACAGCCTGCACGTGTACCCGGGGTTTGTTGACGGTCTTGCGCTTTGGGGCAGTCCGGATCTTCCCGAATCCTACGAAACTCCGGAACGTCCCGGCGAACCGGGCTACGAACGGGCCGGTATACAATCGCATCGCCAGCCGTCAGACCTGTTAAAGACAGGCGACAGAGACCTGGTGACCGCCCAAAAAACGGGGTTTACCACTGCGGTACTCGGCCTGAAAGGGCAGATGCTGCCGGGACAGCTCGACCTGTTTTTCCTAAACGGGGAGCAGACCGGCGACCATCTTTACCGGGAATCCCTTGCCCTGCATGCACAGTTTGAGGAGGCTCCGGGGAGTTTTGGAAATGGAGCATATCCGGCCACTCTGATGGGGATTATGGCGGAGCTTCGTCAGCTCTGGTATGATGCCACGGCATTGAAAACCCAGGCAGCGTATTACGCCTCCAGCTCCGATAACTATCCCGCACCCGACAAGGACGAGGTTCTTGAGTCGCTGTTTCCGGTGATCGATGGGGAGCAGCCGCTCTATTTTGTGGTCGATACCAGGGAGAATATCGAACGCCTTTTTTGGCTGAAAGATGAGCTCGGATTCGACCTGGTCATCGTTTCAGGGAGAGAGGCGCATGAACAGACCGATGAACTGGCCCGGCGAAATATTCCCGTTCTTGCCAGTATCGATCTCCCGGAAAAACCTGAATGGAAGGTTAAACAGGAGGAAGCCGCGGAATCGAAGGAAGAACCGGAACCCGAATTGGAAGAGGTCACCGAGGAGATGCGGATATTCCGTGTAAAACAGCTGGCGGCTTACCGGTCCAGCCTGGAAAATATCCACAGCCTGCTTGAAGCGGGCGTAAAAGTGGGATATTCGTCAAACGGCATGGATCTGGGCGATTTCCATGAAAAAATTACCGCCCTGATCGAGGAAACCGAAATTACCGAGCGCGAGGTGCTGGCAATGCTTACCCGAAACACGGCTGATATTCTGGGTGAAGGCAGCCGGCTTGGTGACCTGCAAAAGGGAAAAATTGCCAGTTTTTCGGTCTTTACCAAGCCGTTTTCCGAAGAGAATTCGAAGGTAAAATATTCGGTCTCCAACGGGAAAATAACGGAATTTGAACTTGAAGAATCTAACAGTACGAAGGAGTAACCATGCAGAAATTTTGCCTGAGTTTACTGGTTGTGCTATTGTCCGCTGCTTCCGTGCTGGGGCAGGAGAGAGGCTCTGTGCTAATTCAGAACGGAACGGTACTTACCATCACCAACGGGGAAATGCCGGATACCGACATCCTGATCGAAGACGGTATCATTACGGAAATTGGCAATGATCTGGATGCCCCCCGCGGTGTTGAGACCATCGACGCCTCCGGAAAATATGTAACACCCGGAATCATCGACGCCCATTCACATATTGCCGGAGTGGATATCAATGAGTGGACCCATCCCGTAACCGCCGAGGTTACCATGGAGGAGTCGATCGATCCGAACGACATCAACATTTACTGGGCGCTTGCGGGCGGTGTTACGACGATCCACCTGATGCACGGCTCCGCGAATGTTATCGGGGGACAAAATGAGACGCTCAAGCTTCGCTACGGCACCTCGATGGATGAGATGCGTTTTGAAGATGCGCCCCGGACCATCAAGTTTGCACTGGGTGAAAATCCCACCCGGGTTCACGGGCAGGGGTTTGACGTGCAGCCCCGCACACGCATGGGGGTCGAAGAGGTGATCCGCGAGCATTTTGATGCCGCTATCGATTATACCAGACGGCGTGAAGTATACCTCAAACGGAAAAACGAGTATGAAAAGAATCAACGCGGGACTCCCCCGAAACCGGTTGCCAAAAATTTGCGGATGGAGGTGCTTTCCGACATCCTGAACGGTAAGATCCTGGTGCACTGCCACTCCTACCGGGCCGATGAAATTCATATGCTGATGCGGGTGTTTGAGGATTACGGGATTGAAAACTACACCTTCCAGCATGCCAACGAGGCGTTCAAAGTAGCACCGGAGCTTCGCAAGCACGGTGCCCATACCTCTGTTTTTGCCGACTGGTGGGCCTACAAGTTCGAGGTATACTATTCAACAGCTTATAACGCCACCATTCTGAATGAAAACGGGGTTAATAACAGCATCAACTCCGACAGCGGGGAACTTATCCGTCATCTGAATCACGAAGCCGCCAAAGCGGTACATTACGGAGGCACATCGAAAGATGATGCCCTGAAAATGATTACGATTAACCCAGCGAAACAGCTCGGCATTGCCGACAAGGTCGGCAGTATCGAGGTGGGTAAGCACGGTGATATCGCCATCTGGAGCGACTACCCGCTGAGCATTTACAGTATCTGCGAACGTACGCTCGTGGACGGCAAAACCTATTTTAACCGGGCTGAAGATCCCGACGACATGCGGGTGGAGATCGACCCGGAAATCGATTTTGATGAAAGTTATAACCGCTGGTATGAATCGGGCAGAGCGGATGATTCCTGCCTGCGGGGTACCGGTATATTTTTCGACAAAAAGGGAATGGAATTCATGTCGGGAGCCCGATAAAATAACGTAATCTGAATATGCAAAAGACGATGTTACCTATGAAAAGCGTGAAACTAACAATAAGCTTTTGTTTTGCACTGCTGATGGTGGCTGCCGTGTCCACGGCACAGATCCCCGAGAAGGCGGAATTCGGCAAATTTGCGATCATGGGCGGAACGGTACACACGATCACCAACGGGACGATCACGGACGGGATTGTGCTAATCAACGGCGAAACGATCGAATTTGTCGGGAAAAACGTGAAGGTTACCCCCGAGTATGAACGTATTGATGCCGGGGGCAAACACGTATATCCCGGCTTTATGGATGCGGGCACCCAGCTGGGACTGGTGGAGATTGGGGCAGTGGCCGTAACCAACGACCAGGCCGAACTGGGGGAGTTCAATCCCCATGTACGGGCCTACACGGCAATTAATCCGAGCAGCGTCAGTATTCCGGTTACGCGGGTAAATGGCGTAACACATGTTATTTCCATGCCGGTCTCCGGGCGCATCGCCGGCAAAACAACGCTAATCGATCTCTATGGCTATACCCCGGACTCCATGGCGGTTACCAAGCATGCGGCCCTGCATCTCAACTGGCCGAGTTCCCATAAAAACTGGTGGGAGGACCGTTCCGAAGAGGAGGTACAAAAGGAGTACCGGGAAAATCTCAAACAGCTCGACGACTACTGGCAGCGAGCCCTGTTTTACAACCGGATGATGACCACCTATGAACAAAATCCCGAAAACAAGACCAAACCGGACAAAAACCGGGAGTTCGATGCCATGCGCGAGGTGGTCACCGGCCAGATCCCGGTCGTTGTCTCCGTGGAACGGAAACGTGACATCCTCGATGCTCTGGAATGGATTAAAGAGCGTGATGAAGCCCGTTTTATTCTCGCCGGGGTTCAGGAGGGATGGAGGGTCGCCGATCAGATCGCGGAGGCCGGTGTCCCGTGCCTGGTGTCTACGCTTTATACCCCCGTGCGCGATAATGACAACTACCAGCGCCCCTACCAGAATCCGGCTAAACTGCATGAAGCCGGTGTCAAGGTGGCTATCGGTACCGGGAGTACGGAAAATGTGCGAAACCTGCCGTACCATGCCGGATTTGCCGCTGCATACGGACTTGGCAGGGAAGAGGCCCTGAAAGCGGTAACGATCAACGCTGCTGAGATTTTCGGAGTCGACGACAGGCTGGGCGGTATCGAGGAGGGGAAACAAGCCAACCTGTTCATTGCAGATGGCGACCCGTTTGAACCGATGAACACCATTGATCAGGTCTTTATAAGGGGACACAAAATACCGATGATCAGCAGGCATACCCAGCTCTACGAGCAGTTCCTGGACCGGGGGGCAGTGTCAAACTGAGCAGTGACAAACTGACTTGAGTGAGGGCAGCGCTTCATCCATTTGCACTGTCAGCATTTGGAGTCTAACCGAGGGCCGGAAAATTCTGTTTTTCGGCCCTTTCTTTTTTACATCGATCTGCTCGTTAATCATCATCCCACGCTTGTTCGACGGATATTCAGGGTATCCTCAGAACATCACGACATCTTTTAGCTGTGAGAAGAACTTTTTTTTATGGGAAAAAGCCCCGAAAAGGGCGTTCTTTCGAGCGTTGTCCCATCGTATTTTTTTCGTCGGGACGTCGTCGAGAAACTTCGTCCACAGGTTGAATAAGCCATCCCGGGTTCCTCCTTAAATCGAAATCACGTTTTGTTAAGGAAATCACAACGTACATACGTCTATCGTTGAAACGGAAATATCCTGCTCAACGTCCGTGAAAGGACGTCTGTGCGGATATTTTCGCTTCGCCTTGCTTTGGAACCAATTTCTTGGTGAGATATCCGGGTTAGCCCGAATACAAAATTAAACTGACTTCTGAAGAGGTAAACGGTTGTTTTTAATGTCGGTATGTATCATATTGATTACGTGTTATAAACGGTAAGCGGGAGTGATAATCATGGCTTCCAGGTTCCTTTCTTTCTGTATTTGGTGTGTACTGGTGGTATTGCAATTTGCGTTAACCGAGGAAAGCAGGGCTCAGTCCTACAATCCGGACCAGGTGCTTGCCACGGGTCCGTACTGGTCGCCCGATGGCCAAAAAGTGGCGTTTTCCGCATCCTACTTCGGGAATTTCGACATCTATGTGATCAACTTGATTGATGGGGAACGCGAGCGAATTACTGAGCACCCTGCAAACGACCTGTATCCGTCCTGGTCGCCCGATAATCATCATATTGCCTTTTATTCCGACCGGGAAAGCGAGGTGCCGCCCCATCCTCCGGATACCATTATTTACAAAATCAAAGGACTTTACGAGACCTACGCACGCGATGGATACAAGCCCTCCTGGTCACCCGATGGGAATACCATTTTGGCCCATCTGAGAAGTGAACGGGGAAATTACGAAATCTACACCATGAACCGGGAAGCCAGGGATCGTAAACCACTCACATGGAATCTTGCCAGCGATGTCCATCCCCGATTTTCACCGGACGGATCAAAAATCGTATTTGTATCGGGCAGGGATGCACAGCCAGAAATTTATCGTATGAATGCCGACGGTTCCGGCCAGCAGCGACTGACCTACTCCAAAGCGTACAGCCTGGACCCGGTCTGGTCGCCCGATGGCAAACAAATCGCCTATATATCGAATCTCAGCGGATTTTTTGACGTGTATACCATGCAGGCGGATGGATCCGGAAAAAAAAGAATCACCCGTTCATCCGCATACGACATTTCACCCGTCTGGTCTCCGGACGGCTCGCGCATCCTTTTTTCCTCGGATCGTGAAAACGGTATTTTCAACCTTTTCGTCATGAATGCTGACGGAAGTAACGTGAAACGGCTCACAGCAGGGGAGGGTAATGAATATTACGGTTCCTGGTCACCCGATGGCAGGCAGATCGCCTATCTCTCCACCCGGGAGGGAACCACCAATCTTTATGTGATCCGGGCCGACGGCAGCTGGCAACGCCAATTGACGCGGTGATATAATTCATCAATGTACTTACCCCTGGCATCTAGTGTAGAGTGTAGGGCGTAACTAAGATTAGTTGTCGGTTCTCGATTTCCTGCTAATGGGTGACTCAAAGAAGCACAAGGAACTCTCAAAGGGCTGTTTTATTTCTTTGTGGTCCTATGTGACTTCTTGGTGTAACCTTGTGACATAGTTTATCAATACCAATGTTAATTTATTAACATAGCACCAGGTTTTGTACGAGCATCGTTCATGCCATTGAACAATGTCGGGTGCCTTAATTGTTATGGGCAATGCCTGCTAACTTACGGTTAACCTGTTAATCAACCGCCGATATGATGAAAAGTTACCTCGCTGCCGTCGTTCAAATGAACAGCCAGCCCGATATCGATCACAATCTTGAACAGGCATATGAAATGATTGAAACCGCAGTGGGAGAGGGGGCCATATTCGTAGGGCTGCCTGAAAACTTCTCCTTTCTAGGCGACCTGGATGCACGGATTGCGAACGCAGCGTCTATTTCCGAAAGATCCGCTGATTTTTTGCGACAAACCGCACGAGAATTTACGATCTACCTGCTCGGCGGCAGTTTCCCGGTCCCGGCAGGTAACGGCAAGGTATACAACCAGTCGCAGCTGATCGATCCCGAGGGAAACCTTGTGGCGAAATATAACAAGCTGCACCTGTTTGACGTGGAGCTTCCGAATGGTGAGCATTACCGGGAATCGGAGTACGTAGAAGCGGGCAAAAACCGGCCGGTGGTTGCCCGGACAGAGCAGCTGGGAACCCTGGGATTGAGCATCTGCTACGACCTGCGTTTCCCCGAACTTTACCGGTCACTCACAGAGCGACAGGCCGATCTGCTGTGCATTCCCTCCGCATTTACGGTAACGACGGGGCGAGATCACTGGATACCGCTGCTGCAGGCCCGGGCAATTGAAAATACCTGCTATGTATTTGCTCCCGCCCAGAACGGGACACACGGCAAAAACCGGGAGACCTACGGACACAGCATGATAATTGATCCCTGGGGCGATATACTGGCCGATTCGGGCACAGGTATCGGGGTTGCCACGGCAGAAATTAGTCCAGGACGCCTGGCAGAAGTTCGGCAGCGGATCCCTTCACTGGAACATCGTAAAACAAGCCGGTTGTAGTCGAAACCTTGGCGGGTATCACCAACGGTTACTGGGCAGTGTGAAGCAGCGAAACCAGGCGTGAAACTTCCTCCCGAATCCTGCCGAATGCATCTTCCGGCTCCAGCACTTCTACATCAGGTACCTGCCAAAACAGGAATTCAGAATCATGTTCCGGGAAACGTTTCTGTATCATCGGTTCATGCTCCGCTCTGTGCAGGCAAATTACGATCTGGTGAGCTTCGATTTCTTCCTCTGAAACACTGCGCGGGTACCGGTTGGAAGAGGTTACCGGTATGCCATTTTCGGTGAGCATACGTACCGCATGCTGGGATATCGGGCCTTCATTCGGGGATTTGGACATGTCCTCCCTGAGGCCGGCCGAATGGGCCTGCCACTGAAGATCGGAAACTCCCGCCCAAAAGTTGAACAGCTCCTCCGCCATGCGGCTGCGGTAGTAGTTTCCGGTGCAGAGAAACAACACGTATTTCATCATAGGGGAGATTGTGTGATGCATATGGGATTCGATCATACAAAAGCTTATAGTTTATAAAAAAATGTTATGGATTTCACGTTTCATTATTATTGCCGGCCGCCTTCGCGGTAAAAGGTGACCCGCAAACGAGAAATGCGGGATATTTTTTAGTTACAATAATCGCAACGAAGAATTCCATTACAAAATGGAGAAAAATTTCTATTTTCAAGTAAAGAAAAAATGGTAAGTACCCTGTGAACATGAAACATGTCTCCATGTAAATGTGTATTACCTGAGAATAGGTACAATCAGCAGTTTTCCCAATTACTTTAACTTTCTTCCCAGACGTG
>JAWVZC010000135.1:0-10026 GCA_033722415.1 Balneolaceae bacterium
AGGCCGACCTTGAGCCCGATCAGCGGTCAAAAATCATGGATATCCGCAAAAAGTACAAGAAAGTGAAGCACGAGATGCACGAGCTCAAGGATGAGGTCCTGCAGTATAAGGAGTCCATGACCTACTTCAAATCGAGTGACGATGACAACCCCCTGCTGAACGAAATACAGTCAAAAATCGAAAAGGCGGAGGCCAAGCTACAGAAAAAGCAGGACAAGCTGGATGAACTGGATGACAGAATTGACGACATCCGCAGCTCCTGATCGACAGTGCATTCGGCATTCGGGGTGGCCTGTAAAAACAGACAGGCCTGATTCGGGGATTCGATGAATAATTGCGTTATTGAAGAAAAGTAGTTGGTACGGGAAGTAACAGCGTTGATTTAACCCCATATTTGTGAGTGAGCAGAAATTAAATAAGAAAGTGCTCCTGGTTTCAGCCTATCCATCTGAAACGGGAACACTTGCAAAGGCCGTAAAAAATTGTGGATTTCGGCTGATCCGACACCAGAGTCACCCCTCCGAACAGCTGGCACAGAATATTCGGATGATTCATCCTGACGTTATTATCTGGGACGGGCATTCGTTTGACGGGTCGGCAATGGAATTTATTACCATCCTTCGAAATAGCAGCGAATCGCACGCTACGCCGCTTTACCTTGTCAGCCGGGGAAACGGAGATCTGGATCGGTACCGGGAGCAGCTCCAGAAACTGGACCATGTCACCATGGTGCAAGATCCGTTCCGGGAAGAGGACCTGCACCGGCTGTTGTCCGACGACCTGAAAGCTACGGTTTCGGTGAAATTCTGGGGAGTACGCGGGTCCACGCCCTGCGCCAACAAGGAGAATATCGAATATGGCGGTAATACAACCTGCGTGCAGGTTGAATTGCCCTTTGACGAAGAACTGTTGATCCTGGACAGCGGCACCGGTATCAGGAATCTCGGCAACTACCTGACAAAATACCAAAAGCAGGTCAGCGGCCATATCTTTATTACCCATCCTCACTGGGATCATATCCAGGGATTCCCGTTTTTCAAGCCGATTTATCATCCGGGAAACCATTTTCATATCCACATGCCACCCCAGGAAACCGGGGGGTGCCGGGAGATTTTATCGGGCCATCTGACAAAAACCTTTTTCCCCGTTACGCTGGATATGTTTGATGCCAGCCTCTCCTACATTACCCAGAAAAGCGATCACCGCAGGTATAACGGTTATACCGTTGAATACATGAAAGCCAACCACCCGATTAATACGGCCATCTACAAACTCGAAATTTACGGTAAAACGATCGTATTTGCCCCGGATAATGAGCTGGTTCCGGAACCGAATGAAAGGGAACGGGAACTGCACGATAAGCTAATCGCCTTTTGCCGGGATGCGGATATTCTGATCCATGATGCCCAGTACAACCTGGAGAACTACCAGAACAAGAGAGAATGGGGACACTCACCCTGGGAAACGGTCGTGAGGGTAGCCCGTTCGGCTGGAGTTGATCACCTTTTCCTCACACACCACGATCCGGATTCCGACGACATCTATCTTGCCGGGCTCGATCAGCAGATCCGGAGGGAATACGGTTCCCAGTTCCGGTCGGTCCAGATGGCCAGGGAGGGTGTAAAAGTTGAGCTGGAGGTTACGGAGACCGTAGACGGGTAGCCTGCAGCGTCATGGGGAAGGTCACCGTTGCGGCCGTGGGACTAGATCCGCTGCCAATCAGTGAAACCCGCCGGGTGACGTCCGGCGGGCCGTTTGCAACCCGGGAATGCCGGGTTACAGGTGTATACGTACTCCCAGCGCACCGCCGACATCAAAGTTGGTACTTGGTGCGAGGTTTATCGTGGGAGCGAGCTCCAGAAATGCGCCCACGGGCGACTCCTCGAACAGGTAGTTGATGCCGACCGGAATCCGGACCCCGATAACGGCGTCGTCATCATCCAGCACAATTCGGCCGCCCGCACCGTAGTAAACCGGGAGCTGCCCCTCCTCTACGTCATCAAATACCGAATAGTTGTGCCAGAGATAATCCGCGTGCAGGTGGAGCGCCTCATACTGTCCGAGCGACCATGCCACCCCGCCGTCAATTGCCCGGTCCTGGGATTTCCAGTACTTCAGGCTGATTCCCGTCGGTTCCCCGACCATCAGCCCCAGGCCGAACTTGCCTTCCGGGTTTTGGGCGTTTGCCGGTTGCAGGGCAAAAGTTGACAGGATGGCAGTAAACAGGGTAGTAGCTACTATTTTTTTCATAATACGTTGGCCTATCGATTTAATTTCGTAAGATATTGTGATGGTATGGTGTTCTTTAAGTGTATTACCGGGTTCAAAGTTTCAGGGAAATCACGATGTGAACCGTCGAACGCCATCGGTTCGAAACTTACAAAATTATGGAGAAATACCTTGTGAAACATCCTTGGCCGTTTCCGACGCGGACAGGGAGCCCGGGATGCCGGTAAGCTGTTCCGGATGGAAGCCAGAGGGACAGGCGTTAAGGGAAACGGAAATTGAACGTACCGTGCCTGAGGATGGTTTGGTATCATGACAGTAAATCGGCAATTGTGTATGTTACCGCATCGAATTTCAAGAAGGCTTGGAAAACTTGGGATTTTGGCCGGGGGTCAATACCAGAACGAAAGCTCCCGAATGCGTTCGGGACGAGATTGGCCAAAAGAATGTTTTGCAAAGCCTTCTTCCAATAAAACAAAATATAGTGAAGAGTGTCTTCCGAAGAACTGTTGCTGGTATTTGTAAAAAACAGGCAAAAGGGGCGGGTCAAGACTCGACTTGCAGCCTCGGTCGGTGAACACAAAGCGCTGGCAATTTACAATCAGCTGCTGCGCTACACGCGTAATGTAGTCCGCCCCCTCACCGTGGATCTGCAGGTGTGGTATTCCGAATATATCCCGCTTACCGATATATGGGATGATCTGGAAGCTGAAAAAAGGACGCAGGTGGGCGCGGATCTGGGCGAGCGGATGCACCATGCATTCAAGAGGGCATTCCGGGAGGGATACCGGCGCGTGGTTATTATCGGCAGCGACTGCGCCGAGTTGACGACCTCCGTAATCCGTACGGCGTTTAACGATCTGGAGACCAGTGATGTTGCCATCGGACCCTCCAGCGACGGCGGCTACTACCTGCTGGGGATGAGCCGGCTGTACGGCGAGCTGTTCGAAGGGAAGGCGTGGAGCACTCCCAGTGTATACCGGCAAACGGTGGAAGAGGCAGAAGAACTTGGGTTGGAGGTCGCCCGCCTAGAAGAACTTACGGACGTGGATACGGTGGATGACTGGCAGCAAGTTAAATCGCGATTTGTTAATACCGAGGAATGAAGATAAGTGTCATTATTCCCACTCTGAATGAGCAGGACGTAATCCAGGAAACCGTGGAAACGGTACTGCGGCACGCCACCGGAAACCTCCGGGAAATTATTGTGGTTGACGGCGGCAGCAGCGATCACACCCGCCGCCGGGCCGCACAAGCGGGAGCCACCAGGGTGATCTGTACGGATGAGTCCGCCCGGGCCCGCCAGATGAACACCGGTGCCGAAAGCGCCTCTGCCGGGATCCTGTATTTTCTCCATGCGGATACCCTTCCCCCCGAAGCGTTCGACCGGATGATTCTCGAAGCCTGCCGGCAGGACTACCCCGCCGGCTGTTTTCAGCTCGGTTTCGATTCGGACCACCCGATGCTGCGTTTTTACGGCTGGTGCACCCGGTTCGACCTGGATACATTTCGTTTTGGGGATCAGAGCCTGTTCATTACCAGGAAACTATTTAACAACCTCGGTGGTTTTGATGACCGACTGATGGTGATGGAGGACAACATGATGGTCCGCGCTATTAAAAAAAGGTCGGCATTTAAAATACTACCTGAACGCGTAATCACTTCATCACGCAAATATCACAGGGTGGGGGTCGTAAAACTTCAGCTGGTATTCATCCTGATATACACGCTCTTTTTTCTCGGTGTTCCCCAGCAAACCCTCGTTCGCACATACAAGAAACTGATTACGTAGCGAGTCCCGTTTTAAACTCTTTAAAAGCGTATTGAGGGGACAATAGATAACATTTTCATAATTTCGGATTTGTTAATTTCAGCACTCATAACAGAGACAATCCATCAAATCAGATACCTCAACTCACAATCCCAAATCATAAACCCAACGCTATGAAAAGATATCTACAGGTAACGCTGTTTCTTGTACTTTTTCCCTTGTTGGGATTTGCCCAGGGAACCACCTCCGGTTCCATCGAGGGTACAATCCTGGATGAGGAAAATCAACCCCTTCCCGGTGCCAATGTCGTGGCCATTCACGAACCCACCGGTTCTCGCTACGGCACGGCCAGCCGCTCCAATGGACGGTATACCATAAAGAATGTTCGTGTTGGCGGACCCTATGTCATCCAGGTAACATTCATCGGCTATAATGCCCAGAAAAAAGAGATCCCAAATATTGAGCTGGGAGAAACCATTGAGCTCAATTTTCAGCTTGAGGAGGGGCAGATGAGCCTGGATGAGATATCGGTTACTGCGGAGGCAGACCCGATATTCAACGCTGATCGCACCGGTGCACAGACCAACATCTCTACCCAGGAGCTGGAATCTACCCCGACCATCTCCCGGTCCATAACCGACTTTAACCGCCTCATACCGCAGAGTTCCGGCGGCAACAGTTTTGTCGGTCAAAATGATCGATATAACAATATCCTGATCGACGGGGCTACCCTGAACGACGTTTTCGGTCTGGGTGAAGCCACCCCCGGTTCTCAGGCCGGTGCCGAGCCGATCAGTCTAGATGCGATCGAGGAACTCAATGTAGATATTGCACCGTATGATGTCACCAACAACAATTTTACGGGCGGACAGCTGAATGCCGTTACACGCAGCGGAACCAACAATTACGAAGGTTCGGTCTACTTTCTCGGCCGCAATGAAAACTTTGTAGGTGCCCTGCCGGTGGAAGGAGCCCCGGATGACGAGTTTCCCGAATTCGGGGAATCGTTTGTCGGGTTTCGTGTCGGCGGACCGATTATTGAAGACGAACTCTTCTTCTTTGTAAATGCCGAACTGAAACGACGTAACGATCCGCTGAACACCGGTATCCAGGGCTCGGGTGCGGCCTCGGTCTTTCCGCTCGGGCAGTCCACATTCGATGAGATCAAATCCATCGCGATGAACCAGTATGGATACGATCCGGGCAGTGTGGATCTTATTACCCAGGATCAGGACAACGACAAAATCCTGGCAAAGCTGGACTGGAACATTAACGATGACCACAAGCTTACGTTGCGCCATAATTTTGTAAATGCACGGGATGATGACGGAATCGGGCGCAGCGTGGAGTCATACGATTTTTCCAATCGCCAGTATATTTTCCGGAGTAAACAGAACTCCACGGTTGCCGAATTGAGCAGCAACCTGGGGAATAACATCTATAACCAGGCGCGCCTTGTGTACACCCGAATCCGGGATGAGCGGGACGTTCAGTCCGAACCGTTCCCCGAGGTCACCATCAATACCGTGGATGCCGATGGTAACGACGTTACCATCTCGATGGGAATCGACCGCTTTTCACAGGCGAACCGGCTGGACCAGGACCTGTTCGAGTTTACCAACAACCTTACTGTAATTAACGGGGATCACGAGTTAACCCTTGGTACCAGCAACCAGCTCTTCTTCTTTGAAAACCTGTTTATTCAGGATTTCTGGGGATCGTACGAATTCGGCTCAATCCAGGATTTCAGGGACGGGGATCCCTCAAGCTATAACTACAGCTATTCCAAAATTCCCGGTACCGACATGCCGATAGCTGAATTTTCAGGCCTGCAGTTCGGTCTGTATGCGCAGGACAAGTGGAGCGTGTCGGACAACTTCCGCCTGACTTACGGCCTGCGTGCCGACATGCCGGTATTCCCGGATGAGCCGCTCTACAATCCCGATGTGGAGGATGCATTCGGCTACGATACGCGTAATGTGGCCAGCGGCAATATTATGTGGTCGCCGCGGCTGGGGTTCAACTATGATACCGAGCTGGCGGGACGCCTGACGCAGATTCGTGGCGGAACCGGTATCTTTTCGGGGTCTCCACCCTATGTATGGCTCTCCAACCAGTACAGCAACACCGGGGCTGACCTGGCACGGATCGACGTAACCGGCAATGATACCCCGCAGTTCTCTCCCGATCCCGACGATCAGCCGCAACCGGGTGACGGTTCGGGGCTTTCGCCGATCTCCACGACCGAGGTCAACCTGATTTCCGATGACTTCAAGTTCCCGCAAACCTGGCGGACCAACCTGGCCGTTGACCACGAACTGCCCGGAAACATGACCTTTACCATCGAAGGGATCTATTCCAACGCCATCAACGATGTTGTGTACGAGAATATCAACCTTCGACGGCAGTCGCAGACAGGTCCGGACGGGCGTCCGCTCTACGGTACACCGGGTACATTCCTCGGCTTCCTGCCGTTTGCCGACTTCAACAGCCCCGACCGGATCGACCCCCGGTTTACCAACGCTCTGCTGCTCAAAAATACCAGCAAGGGATACCAGTACAGCCTGACCGGGCAGCTTGAAAAGCAGACCGACTTCGGGCTTTCCGGCAGTGTGTCCTACACCTTTAACGAGGCGAAATCGGTAGTCAACAACACCAGCAGCCGGGCGATTTCAAACTGGCAGTTCCAGGAAAACTTTGACATCAACAATCCGGAACTCGGTACTTCCGACTTCGAGGTGCGCCACCGCATACTGGCCAACCTCTCGTACGTGTTCAGCTTCGCGGAGCGGTTTCAGACTACCGTTTCCCTGATCTACGAAGGCAGCTCGGGACGGCCCTACAGCTGGATCTACTTCGGCGATGCCAACGGCGACGGGCAGGCGTTCAACGATCTCGTGTATGTGCCGGCCAGCCAGGATGAAGTGGAACTGGTGGGGGCCAGCGGAAGCGACCCGCGTACCGACGCCGAGATCTGGGCCGACATGAACGCCTTTATCGAAAGCCAGCCCTCACTGCGGGAGCACCGCGGCGAGGTGGTTCCGCGACACAACACGCGGCAACCCTGGCGCAACGTGCTCGATCTCCGTATCAACCAGGAGATCCGGACGGTTGGCGGCCAGAGCCTGGAACTCACGGCGAATGTATTTAACGTGCTCAACCTGCTTAATGACGAGTGGGGAGATATCCAGTTTGTACAATTCCAGAACGAAACCCTGTTTAACTTCTACGGGTTGAACGACGAAGGCAAACCGGTTATCGCATTCCCGCAAAACTACGAGCGGGATAGTGCATATAACCTGTCCGACCTCGCCTCACGCTGGCAGCTCCAGCTGGGTGTCCGGTATAACTTCTAAGTTCTGGGTTTGTTAAATTGTAAAGGGTGCCTGCAACGGGCACCCTTTTTTATGCAATGATAAATTTGGTTTCAAGATGATGTCGCGAGCGTTTTTACTGACAATTGTACTGCTTTACAGTGTAACTTTGTCCGTCGGATGTGAAAAGAAAGCGGTGGAAAATAACCGCAGGGGCGATAAACTGCTGCTGATCTCCCTTGACGGGTTCGGCTACGACTACCTGTCCAAAGCGGACACTCCCCATTTTGATGCCTTCGTACGTGAGGGGGTCATATCCCGGGGACTGATCCCGGTAGTTCCGTCAAAAACATTCCCGAACCACTACAGTATCGTCACCGGCCTCTACCCCGAAAACAACGGCCTTGTGAACAACACAATGTACGACCCTGCGTGGGACAAGTGGTACCGCATAAGCGACCGTAATGCTGTAGAGAACGGCGAATGGTACCAGGGCGAACCGATCTGGATCACCGCCGAACAACAGGGCCTAACAACCGGCACGATGTTTTGGGGGGGCTCGGAGGCCGACATCCAGGGGATGCATCCCACATACTGGAAAAGATATGACGAAGATATGAGCTACAAAGCCCGTATTGATACTGTGGTCTCCTGGTTTACGCGGTCACGTAATCCTATCGATTTCGGCACACTCTACGTTGAGCATGTGGACAGCTACGGTCACCGGTACGGAATTCATTCCGATTCCCTGGTCGCAGCTATTGAACGATCCGATAACCTGCTTGGGTACCTGCAGCAGCGTCTTTCGAACGAGGGACTATGGGACGAAATGAATATCATGATCGTTTCCGACCACGGTATGGTTGAACAGTCTGCCGGGCAAACGATCATACTCGATACCATCATTAACATGGATGATCTGGCCCGCTACACCCTGGACCCGGTAACCATGCTACAGCCCGATTCCGGCAAGGTGGACCAAGTGTACCAACAGCTAAAACAGGCGGAAGAGCACTACCGTGTGTTTAAAAAAGAGGATCTGCCCGATCGCTACCACCTCAAAAATCACCGGAGGGTGATGGACCTCGTGCTGGTGGCGGAGACAGGCTACATGATATTGACCGGCGGGAACAAGCAGCGTTTTATCGATAATCTGCCCTCGGCCACCCACGGGTACGACAACAGCACCCCGAAGATGCAGGCTCTGTTTGCGGCACGCGGCCCGGCGTTTGCCTCAGGAGACACGATACCATCGTTTCAAAACATACATCTCTATGAACTGATGGCCCGGGTTATGAAGCTGAAACCGGCTCCCAATGACGGATCACTGGACAGTGTACGGGTGGTTTTACAATAATTCGAGTGTTTGATTTTTCAGTTTTCCCAAGCCCTGTGAAATGAAAATATCAACATTTTTTTGGTTTCGCTGCCCCCAATCCTACCATGAGCTTGATCAGCAGAATTACCAAGAGCAGACTTAACGGCACCAACCATCCGCCGGTACGATCGTGCAGGGCTCCAAACAGGGTAGGCCCCACCGCGGCCAGCGTGTAGCCAATGGATTGCGACATGCCGGAAAGTTCTGTTGCGGTTTCCGAATCTGCAGTACGCAACACGATGAACAACAAGGCCAGCCCAAAGCTGCCGCCAAGTGCTATCCCGATCAGTGAGACCCAGAGCGGTACCCAGTAGGTTCCCGGTAGCAAAAGCCCGATAAGCGAAACCAGTTCCATCACCACTACAGCCGATACGGCCACCCGCTGATCCCGCAGTTTTTCCGCCCAGGTGGGAACTGCGAGTGTCCCCACTACACCCATGCCCTGGGAGAGGGAGAGCATCCAGCCCGCGTAGACGGAATCCAGCCCGCGGTCGATCAATATTTCCGGCAGCCAGGCCAGAATCACGTAAAAAGCGAAGGATTGTAGCCCCATGAACAGCGCCACTTGCCAGGCCAGCAGAGAGCCTCCCAGATCTCTCATGGTGGTTGTAAAGCTACGGGAGTGCCGTGGTAGCGTCGTATTGCGCGTCTGCGGCAGCCACACGAAAACGGCCAGAAGCGAAAGTGCCGCCCAGGACCCGAGCGACCATCGCCAGCCCAGGCCCGCCTCAACCGCCAGCGGTACGCTTATGCCGGCGGCCACGGCCGCCCCTATTCCCATGGCACTGGAATAGAGGCTCGTCATGACACCCGTTTTCTCCGGGAAATCGCGTTTTACGAGGGTAGGAAGCAGTACGTTGCCAAAAGCGATTGCAACGCCGAGCAGCAGGGTACCGGCGAAAAGGGGAATCGAAGAGGGAATCACCCGCAGGAGAATGCCGCCGGTCAGCAGCACCAGCGCACCGGCCAGGGTCTCCTCCACACCGAACCGCTTGGTTACGAGCGAAGTGAGCGTGGAGAGGCCAGCAAACGCCAGCAATGGAAGTGTTGTGAGGAGCCCGAGCATGGTATTGGACAACCCGGTGGCATCCCGGATGGAGCCGATCAGCGGACCAACACCCGCCAATGCGGGCCGCAGGTTAAGGGCGATCAGCAGGATTCCTGCAATGAGTAGTACTTGTTGTGAACGGGATCGGTGCCGGGAGTCAGCCATCTGCCGGTTTGGTCAGTTCGGTAAATGCGCCGTGAAGATACAAAGGAAGCGGGCCAAAACCGAAACAACGTTCTGCCCGTTACGGTTGTTATCTAATATCATACGAACCTTGATATAAATCGCA
>JAWVZC010000136.1:0-9903 GCA_033722415.1 Balneolaceae bacterium
TAGTATCCGCGGTTGTCCTCACATATCAGCTCTCCGTCCGCATTGTAGAAGCTTACCAGCATCCCCTCCCGGGCGATCCGGCACCTGAGGGAACGGCTCCGTATTTCGACATATTCGGCTTCCTTTTCTACCGTGAAATCTACCGAAGACGGATTGAAACCGGGATCGACGGCATAGGAAAACTCCTGCTGCAGGTCGGCCTCGGTGCGGTATTTCAGGTTGAAAATATCAGCTGTGACCGGGGTTATCTCCAGTGTTATCCCGTTTTTTGACCTGCATATCACGGTGTGATCTTCCTGTTCCACCGAGTTCAACCGGTCGGGCCTGAACCGCTTAATTACATCGGGATAGCGGGGTGTTTCATCAGAAACCAGGTGTTCTTCTAAGTTCTCTTCTGCCATCTAATTACCATTAAAAAGCCTTGAATTGGAATTACTGCTGCAAAAAGGAGAGCCAATATAATGAAAGGGAGGCTAAGAAGTGCGATCGGTACGGCACACACTCAATGTGCACCGCACTTTATCCGTTTTCCAGTTACAAAAGATACCCGTTTGCCAGTTCAGTGTATTCCTCCACCTGCTGCTGTTCCCAGTTTTTATCCTTTCCAAGTTCATCTGCCATCAGGCTTGCCACCCGGTCGGCAATATCGATGCTGGCGCGGGCATCCAGCAGCAGGGCGCGGGTACGCCGGGCCAGCACATCCTCGACGGTAATCGCCATTTCACTTCGGGCGGCCCATACCACTTCCGCCGGGGTATAGGGCAGGTTGGAGTGCATCGGTTCTCCCCATCCCGGCTGCTCATCGGCGATCTTCTTCAGCGAAAGCGCATCGGAACCATATAGTTCATAGGGTTCCGCGGCCTCCGAATTTTTAAGCCAGCCGTGCAGGCGCAGGTTTTCGGTGTTGGATTCCCGTTCGTCCAGGCCGGCCACGACTGCAGCCTCATCCACCGTATCCTCGGCCATTTTGCGGTAGGTTGTCCATTTGCCGCCGGTGATGGTCACCAGACCCGAGGGATCGATCAGCAGGGTGTGATCGCGGGAAATTGAGGAGGTTTCCTTGCTCCCACCGCGCGAAACGAGGGGCCTCAACCCGGCAAATACGCTCAAGACATCTTCCGGTTCCGGGTCTTTGGTCAGGTAGCGGGCCGCATGGGTCAGCAGGAAATCGATCTCCTCTTCAAGCGCTCGCGGTTCCAGTGAGGGCTCCTCAATCGGGGTATCGGTAGTTCCCACGATGATGCGGTTGTGCCAGGGTACCGCAAACAGCACCCGGCCGTCATCGGTTTTCGGGACCATAATAGCGCTCTCACCGGGCTGGAACGATTTGTCCAGAACGATATGCACACCCTGGCTAGGCTGGATGATTTCATCGTTGGTCTCATCATCCATTTTTCGGATACTGTCGGTAAAGATACCGGTGGCATTTACCACTACACGGCCCTGAATTTCGTACTCGGTGCCGTTTATCTGGTCTTCTACGGTCACGCCGGTAACGAGACCGTTCGATTTTAGCAGGTCGATCACTTTCATGTAGTTAATGGCAACACCGGCGTTGTCGTATACAGTCTGTACGAGATTAACCGCCAGGCGGGAGTCGTCAAACTGGGCGTCGTAGTAGATGACCCCTCCGTTCAGGTCTTCCGGTTCCAGCGTGGGAATGTACTTAAGTGTTTCCTCCTTGGAGAGGTGTTTCGACGGTCCCAGGCCGAGATCGCCGGCCAGCTTGTCGTATATCTTCAGGCCGATGCCATAAAACGGACCCTCCCACCAGTCGTAGTTTGGAACGATGAACGACTGGTTCTTGACCAGGTGCGGGGCATTTTTGCGAAGTAGTCCCCGTTCACGAAGAGCCTCAAGCACCAGGGATACATTGCCCTGCCGCAGGTACCGTACCCCCCCGTGTACCAGCTTGGTACTGCGGCTGGAAGTACCCTTGGCAAAATCGTGCTGTTCAAGCAGCAACGTCTTGTACCCGCGAGAAGCGGCCTCGACGGCCGTGCCAAGTCCGGTAGCCCCACCCCCGATAATTATAAAGTCCCAGATTTCATGGTCTTTGTCCAGTTGTTCAACGGCGTTATTTCGGTCCATCGTGAATCAGGGTGTTGGATTATAGGGATCGCTGAAATGTTAAAAGTTGTGAGAAACAGATCAATGATTAATTTCGCTTCCAGCCCTTGGCACGTTCTACCGCCTGATGCCATCCGGCATACTTTTCCTCCACTTTAGACTGATCCATAACCGGCTCATAGCTTTTGGCGATGCTCCATTGCGTTGATATTTCATCCTGGTCCTCCCAGAATCCGACGGCAAGGCCCGCCAGATAAGCGGCTCCCAGGGCTGTTGTTTCCGATACATCCGGGCGGATGACCGGCACGCGAAGCAGGTCGGCCTGGAACTGCATCAGCAGGTTGTTGACCGAGGCTCCGCCGTCCACCCGCAGCTCCCTGAGACTGATGCCGGAATCCGATTCCATCGCTTTCAGCAGGTCGGTCGATTGAAAGGCGATCGCCTCCAGGGCGGCACGGGCAATATGTGCGGATGTTGTGCCCCTGGTTATGCCCGCCATGGTGCCGCGGGCGTGGGGATCCCAGTGCGGGGCTCCCAGTCCCGAAAACGCGGGTACCAGGTACACCCCGTCGGTACTTTCCACGCGCGAAGCCAGTGCCTCCACCTCGGAAGAGGAGTCGATCACCCTGAGCCCGTCACGCAGCCATTGGACCACCGCCCCTCCGATGAATACGCTGCCTTCGAGGGCATATTCCACCTGCCCGTTCTGTTCCCAGGCGATGGTTGTGAGCAGATTGTTTTCCGAGGCGATGGGGTTACTGCCGGTATTCATAAGCATAAAACAGCCGGTGCCGTAGGTGTTCTTGGCCATCCCCTTCTGGGTGCAAATCTGCCCGAACAGGGCCGCCTGCTGGTCACCGGCGATACCCGCAATCGGAATCTTTGTGGCAAAAATATCTTCTGATGTTTCCGCGTACACTTCGCTGCTGGAAGCTACCTCCGGCAACATATTTTCCGGGATATCCAGGATCTCAAGCAGCTCGTCATCCCACTCGAGTTCATGGATATTGAAGATCAGGGTCCTGCTGGCATTGGTAACATCGGTGATATGCGTTCTTCCTCCAGTCAGGTTCCAGATCAGCCAGGTGTCTATTGTGCCGAACAGCAGATCGCCCTTTTCGGCTTTCTTCCGGGCTCCCTCCACATTGTCAAGAATCCATTTAATTTTCGTGCCGGAAAAATAGGGATCGAGCACCAGTCCCGTTTTCTTCTTGAACAGCTCCGCCAGCCCCTCCTCTTCCAACCGGTCGGTAATCGAAGCCGTTCGCCGATCCTGCCACACGATCGCGTTGTAGACCGGCTCTCCCGTATGTTTATCCCATACCACGGTGGTTTCCCGCTGGTTGGTGATTCCAATCGCCGCCACTTCCCGCGGTTTTACGCCGGCTTTTGACAATACTTCGGCAGCCACCGAAATCTGTGATGACCAGATCTCCTGCGGATCATGCTCCACCCATCCGGGCCTGGGAAAATGCTGTTCAAATTCTTTCTGTGCTATTGCCACAATGCGGCCTTTTCTATTGAACAGAATGGCCCGGGAACTCGTGGTTCCCTGGTCAAACGACAATATGTATTTTTCTTCAGTCATAATTCCTCTTTTTGCGCTTTTTTGCCAGCTTATTGCTACAACAGTCCACGCCCGGCGTAATCACCGGGTGGCCGACGGCCGGATTCCCATCCCTTTGGTGAGCAATGAAGCGAACTGTTTGAAAAACACTATACATTAATTAATTACAGGTAATTATAAAAATAGGGTTAAAGGCAAGCGGAACTCCGGACGGATCCTGTGATGTATCATTTTTTACTCACGTCTGAGTATCCTTATGCAAAAGGTCGGAATAAGATTCGGCCACCAGATCCTTCTCCCCGATGTCAAACAGGTCGCGGTAAAACCTGCACTGCTGTCGCAACGTTGGTTCGCCGAAATTTCCGTTTTTGTCGATCGCCTCCACCTCAATGAAATGCCCGAGATTATCCACCAGGTCGATATGAAATTTTACATTGTCGATGAAGTAGATCTCCCGCTTTTTATCGACCACTACCCAAATTCCGAGTGCCGCTGTCAGCAGAGATTTCAGGTCTCCGGTTTCATCCAGCGGTAAAAGCTCAATATGTGATGATTTTGCACCGGGTTCATTATCACGATGGTAAAAGATCAGGCTGTTTTCAATATCTCCCTCGCGAAGCTTTAGCCGGCCATTGGGGACCGTAAAATAGGTATCCACCTGGTGATCGATACCCCGAAATTCGGCTTCGCGCTCTTTCAGCAATGTTAGTACCCGCTCCGGATCATGACAACGGGCTTTCAGTTCTACATTCAGGATATTCATCTGGTTGTATTCACTTTGCATTTCGGTTTGAAACGAGTCAGGCTATGGGCGACACATCATGCTCTTGCACGCCGGCCCACTTCAGGTACCGGTTTCGTACTGTTTTAATATGTGCTTCAAGATTTGACCTCTTCCACTCCGAGGTATCTATGGGCTGATAGATATGGGCCGTAACGGATCCCGATTTAGTCAAAAGCGAACCACCGGCACTGAGTTCCCGGTTCCCTTCAAAATAGATCGGAACGATCGGGTAATCCAGGTCCAGTGCCATATGGAACGGCCCTTTCTTGAACGGCCCGATGATACCGGGATGTTTGCGGGAGCCTTCGGGAGCCAGCAGAACGGAAAGGTTCTTTTCTTTTATCCTGCGGTACGCTTTTTTCAGTGTTTGAACCGCTTTTTCGGTATCCTGGCGCTTAATGAAGACCTGCCCCGTCAGCCGGCCGATAATGAAAAAGAGCGGGTTGTACTGCAGTTCCCATTTGGCCACAAAGCGGATGCGTGGCAGCCCGAGAGCAATAATCGTCAGCAGATCCACGGTGGAGCTGTGATTTACGAGGTAGACCGCCGGCCGTTCGATCGACTGGCCGTGCTGTTTGATACGGAACCGAATACCGGAAGCCGCAAAAACCGGTTTCATCATCAGCGGACCAACCCGTTCCATCAAAAAGTTGGTCAACTTTCCAAAAGAGAGCAGTAGCATCAGCACGATAAACGGGGTCGCAATCAAAAAAACCACGAAAAAAACAAGCATGCCCAGCACACTTCGCAGGATATTCCAGATTGTCAATTCCGATCGATCCATATTGAATATTTAGAGGGGATTTACAGAGATTCAATCCGGCTGTCCATCTAGGAGAGTCGCCGGTCCAGCCACTCTCTCAGGTAATTCACCTCTTCTTCGTAAGACTGCCCTACGAAACCATTGCCGAACACCTGTTCACCCAGGATATTCCATTTTTCAAAATTTCTTGTCACTGCACCATCATCCTCGAGCGGCTGAATGAGATCCGTGATGAACTGGTCCAGTTCCGACCGGCTCCAGGGGCCGGCCGCAGCTCCCGCCAGCGCTCCTTAACCTTTTCCCTGAACAGCGGATCCTGCATTAGCGTGGGCCACCAGAAATGTACCAGCCAGAGGTCATTGGGGATAAATTCGTTATACCTGTAGATCCAGGTTTCAGGCGAACGCCGGTACTCGTTACCTTCGTTGCCAAGCGAAAGGTTGAAATCCCAGACCGGCCCCATGTTAAGCTTGCCACCGCGATCTTTGTAAAGGAACCTGCTGAGCCGGTAGGCATCCGCATTGTGGGCCAGCTCGTTAATCAGGAAAAAATCAACAAAGCTGTCCAGATCGATAAAATCGGTATACGTCAGTTCACCTGCAGTGCCATGTGCAGACCGGCGGAACGTGGAACCGGCTAACGCTTCGACGTCGTTCAGCAGAGCCGTTTCAAACCGGTGTATATAGTTGCTGATATACTCCTTTTGCTGTGGAGTTATCGCCTCCGGGTCGGGATCCTCGTAGAGAAAATAGGTCTCTTCACTCTGCTTGGGGCCGTACGGTTCGTAGCTGACCGCTTCCCCGTATACATTGTAGTTCGATCGAAATCCCAGCTTCTCCGTGTAATCGGCATCGCCTCCCGGTTCGCCGGCGGTTTTGTCAATCTTCAAAAGGTATCCGCCGGTGACACGCTCCGAATCGTTTTCATCGGGATCCAGATCGGCAAGATCCAGGCGCACATCATCCTGCTTAATCTTTTCCATAAATACATACAGCCACAGGAATTCCCCGTCGATATGAAGTTCGACAAATGTTGTTCGCGGTGCATAATGGCCCATTCCCGCAGCCAGTCGGTATACAAAAACGTTGCGGATCAGTGTTATGTCGCTGTAGGGACCGTACAGTACCCAGTCTTCCTCTTCCGGGAATCCCAATAACCCGATATCCAGGTCCTCCCCCGAGGCATCCCAGGTCTCCACGCCATACGATTTCTTGTCAAATAGCTGCTGCGAGGTGGAACCCCGGTATTCGATCCCGATATGGACCTCCTGCTGAACCTCTCCCCGTTCCAAAATTTTTAACCGTGCCGGTACCTTGGGTTCATTTACGATAGTTTCTCCATCAAGGGAGATCATCAGCTGGGGAAGTGCACGGTCGGAAAGTGACTGATCGGTATTTCCGTCGTTCTCGGGACCGGTGCTCTGTTCACTGCAGGCAACAAACAGCAAACCCGCAATCAGCAGCAGCAACATGTTCAATACAGCGATCCCGTATCGATATGAGTTCATCGTATATGTTTACCTCAGGGTTTAAAATTAGCGTCACTGTCGGTTTCCGTTCCCGCTTCTGTTTCGCCTGTCGAAATACTGATTGTGCATTGGAGGTGTGCCGGCCATGCCTTTTTCGTTGCTCTATAGTTACCAAACAACAGCGTGTAAATCAATTTACAGTCGTGTATTACGTAACTTTTTTCCCGCTTACCCGGTATGACGGGGATCAGATACTGTAAGGAGACAATAATAACCGGGTCGCTCCCGCTTGCTTCATCTTCCGGCGACCCGAAACGGGAGTTAACGATGACGGAACAAAACGGATTGATTGCGGCAGCAGGAGACCTGCTGAGGAGAGGGAAAATGGGTAAAATTGGGGAAATTGTGCTTCCGTTTGCAGCTGCGGTTCTTATTATTCTCGGGATGGCACCACTTGCGGGCGAAAACCCGATATGGAGACAGATGATCGTATGGGGTGCCAACCTGGTGATGCTGCTGATCGTGTGGGGCGGACTTTATGCCCGCGGAGAAGACTGGTCTCACCTTGGATTGACGTTCAGTTATTCTACACTTCGCACCCTTGGCTATTCACTGCTTGTATTCATAGCCGCACTGGCGGGTTTTATGGTCGGTTCGATGATCATGATCAACCTCACGGGCCTGCCAGTGAGTGCAGACTTCAGCGGCTACAATTACCTGGAAGGCAATCTTCCTCTGCTGCTTTTGGCCCTGGCAGCGGTTTTTTTCGCTTCCTCTTTCGGGGAAGAGGTTATCTACCGCGGCTTTCTTATCACCCGGATTTCGGAACTGGGGAAAAACAGCAGGCTCTGGACTCGTATTGCCGTTCTGGCAAGTTCCGTTATATTCGGCCTGATCCATTTCGAATGGGGGATGACCGGCATGGTGCAGACCGCGTTTATGGGACTGGCCCTTGGAATTTCTTTTCTGCTGGTAAAGCGTAATCTCTGGATTCTGGTCTTGGCTCACGCCTATATGGATGCAATTCTCATGATCCAGATGTATCTCGGTGCTGCGGGTCAGTAGTGGAAAAACCTTTTTTTAATTTGATTTTAAAAACGCTTCGGGTTACATAGCATCTGGTACCATTGATCTACGGGATATACCAATCACAATTCCGGTGGTTTCTAATAAAGGGATGAGTTATGGACAAACGCACGTTTCTCAAGGTAACTTCTGTGCTGGTTACCGGCAGTTTTTTTAAACCGCCATTCCACTATCGGCCCGAGGAGGATATCGGCACGAATTGGGCAGGGAATTACCGGTACCGGGCCAAACAGCTTCATCTTCCCAACAAGGTATCCATGGTTCAGCAACTGGTCCGGGAGAGCGAAAAGGTCCGAATACTGGGCTCCAGGCACTCATTTAACAGCATCGCTGACAGCCCACAGGACCTGGTATCGCTTAAAAACCTAGATCCGGACATTGCCATCGACGAAAAGAACCAGGGTGTCTGGGTTTCGGGTGGTGTCAGGTACGGAGAACTGGCCCAACGACTGCAAAAAAACGGGTACGCACTGCACAACCTGGCCTCCCTGCCCCATATATCTATTGCGGGGGCCTGCGCCACGGCTACGCACGGATCAGGAATACAGAACGGTAACCTGGCCACCGCGGTATCCGGGTTGGAGTTTGTTTCAGCAGACGGTGAGCTGCACAGACTAACGCGTGAAGAACATGGCGCAGAATTCCTCGGAAGCGTCGTGAATCTCGGCGGTGTTGGCGCGGTCACCAGGATCAGGCTTGATATAGAACCCACTTACCAGGTATCACAGTACGTCTATCGAAATCTTTCGGGCGGTCACCTGGAACATCATTTTAATGAAATCATGTCAAGCGGATACAGTGTCAGTCTCTTCACCGATTTCAGGGAAAATAGTATCAACCAGGTGTGGATAAAAACCCGGAACGATGACGCCCCTTCTTTTGACGGGAACAACTCACTGTTTGATGCCCGCCCGGCAGACCGGCACATGCATCCGATTGCCGATATCTCAGCTGAAAACTGTACCCGGCAGATGGGCATGCCCGGCCCGTGGCATCGTCGTCTTCCCCACTTCCGGATGGATTTTACCCCGAGCAGCGGAGATGAGCTGCAGGCCGAATATTTTGTCCCGCTGGAACATGGCGCCGAGGCGATCTCAGAGATCTTCCAAATCAGCGAGCGCGTGGCTCCCCACCTGCTGATTTCGGAGATACGCACGATCGCTGCCGACCAGCTCTGGATGAGTCCCTGTTACCGGCAGCCGTCGGTGACCATCCATTTTACCTGGAAACCGGACTGGACCTCCGTTAAAAAGGTTCTGCCGGTGATCGAGGAACGCCTGGCCCCCTACGACGTGAGACCACACTGGGGCAAGCTGTTCACCATGTCGCCCAGGGTCTTGCAGTCGCGGTATGAAAAACTGCCTGATTTTAAAGCGTTACTGGCGGAGTTCGACCCGGAGGGCAAATTTCGGAACCGATTCCTTGAGGAGTACCTCTACAGCTAACCTGCATTTTTCACGAGAACAATCTTTAATTTCTTGTAAAACAATAAATTACAATGGGTTAAATTGATTTGATGACCAAAACTACAATAAATAGCATGTAGTGGACTGCGAAATACAGGCTAATCCCGAATTTTGACAAGGGAGTATATAATTTGGAATAATCTCATGGCGGCCAGAAACTCACATGATAATATGGTTTCACCTGCGTAATACCGGGAGTGACATACGCCGAAATCCGGGATAACCTGTGTTCCTGATACCAAAATGATCGGGGATGATTGCTCCCCCCGCCGTACGATACTCCATGGAAAGACCTCGCCTCTCTTTCACTTTTCCTGGCTGTTTATTCCGTAAATACCAGTTTTGCGGCTTCATATCCTTTGGTAATCAGTTCCCTGATCTTCTCAGGGTCGTCGACCGTACGGCTGTACTGGGAGAGCTTTGGCCTGATCAGGATATCCACTTCATCCTGTTTGGCACGGGAGAGGTTTTCGATGGCGATATCCAGGGCGTTTGTCACCACTTCTATGATATCATCCGGCTTTTTATACAGACGGAGTGCGTTAATATCTACCGCAATTATCTTGTCGGCACCCAGCTGTTTCAAGCTTCCGATCGGCACATTTTCAACAAGTCCGCCGTCCACCAGCATCTTACCGTCGGTTTCCACGGGAATGAAGATCCCCGGCACACAGGTGCTTGCCATAACGGCCGTGGCCA
>JAWVZC010000137.1:0-9889 GCA_033722415.1 Balneolaceae bacterium
CCGAAACATTGGGAAAGTCGGAGGGCCGGGAACCGCAGGCTGAAAACAGGGTGGAAAACATGAGCAGTAGTACAATTTTTTTCATTGGTGGAAACGGAGATTATAAACTGTGTTCTAATCCAGCAGTATTCCGCATGTGAATCTGAAAACCAATGTAAGCCAGGAATCATTTACCTGATAAACGTATATTTTTTAACGAAGGTTTTTTCGCCCGTGGTAAGCCGGTAGATATAAATGCCGCTAGCCAACCCGCTTGCGTCAAACTTGAAACTGTATTTGCCGGCCCCTTGGTGGCCTGAACACATTGAGCATGTAATCTTATGTCTGGTTTGAACTCCTGCTCAACATGAAGTATAGGACAATATTATGACGAATTATTAGGCAATTCTAATTGGCAATATATATAATATTGTCTTTTTAATACCCCTGATAATAATGATATTCAAGTAACTGCAAAGATTGAAGTTATGGATAGGTGAAGGTTGCACGGGCAATCCAGGCGGTATTTAAAATGTCAGATGGGTGACGTTCAGAAAGATTCTGACCGAGAATAGTAAACAAGTATGAGCACGAAGATACAGAGGCGGAAAAGGGGCCGTCCGGGTTACTTCGTATTCAGCAGGTGCAGGCACTCTTCCACAGTCGAGACCGTATTGATCACCCGCCAGTTATCTTCAGCGATAAAACCCTCTTTCACAGCTTGCTGAATAAACTGAACAAGCAACTGATAATAACCGTCCATGTTAAATATGATGACCGGTTTGCCATGCAGCCCAAGCTGTACCCACGTGATGGTCTCCAGGAGCTCCTCGAACGTTCCGAACCCACCGGGCAGGGCGACAAACGCATCCGAAAGCTCCGCCATCATCGCTTTACGTTCATGCATGGAATCGGTGACGTGGAGGGCAGTGAGGTTCCCGTGAGCCCGGCTCATCAGGTGTTCGGGGATCACCCCGTGCACCTTGCCGCCGTAGCTCAGTACGGCGTCTGCTATAACATTCATGAGTCCGATTGAACCGCCGCCGTAAACCAGTTCGATATGATCATTGGCCAGCGATTTGCCGAGTTCCCGTGCCTGCCGGGCATAGGCGGGATTCTCCCCGGTTTTGGAGCCACAGTATACACACACTCGTTTGATCGGCATCAGGCGGTCACCGTTCGCATACGTTCGACCACGCTTTTCAGCGTATCAAGCAGGTAGTCGATTTCATCTTCCGTGTTATCTTTGCCCATGCTGATGCGAATGCTGGAGTTGGCAATATCATCGTCCAGCCCGATACCGGTGAGTACATGGGACGGCTCCAGGGCCCCGGAGGTGCAGGCTGAACCGTTCGAGACGCAGATCCCTTCAACATCCAGGTTCAGCAGCAGCATCTCCCCGTCGAGACCGCCGCCGGCCGGGGTGGTAAACGAGAGATTGATGATATGCGGGACGCCCCGGTCGCCGGTCGGCCCGTTAACCTGAACCGTATCGCCGAACCGGGTTTCCAGGCCATGCATGAGCCTGCTTCGCAACTTGTTAAAATGCTCGTAGTGCTGATCCCGTCGGGCCTCGGCCAGTTTCAGTGCTTTGGCCAGTCCCACGATACCGGGTACATTCAGCGTACCGCCCCGTCGCCTGCGCTCCTGCGATCCGCCGTGCATCCAGGGAATCCATGGAGTGCCATGGCGCATATACAGGACACCGACGCCCTTCGGTCCGTAGATTTTATGCCCGCTCATACTCAGGAAATCGAGGCCCAGCTCATCCACATCCACCGGCAGCTTGCCGATGCTCTGAACCGTATCCGAATGAAACGGGATGCCCTGTTCCCGGCAGATCTCGGAAATTTCCCGCAACGGGTTGATGGACCCGATCTCGTTATTCACATGCATGAGTGAGACGAGTGCGGTGTTGTCATTAACGGCATCCGCCACTCTTTCGGGGGGAATGGTGCCGTCCGGGTCCGGTTCCAGGTATACCGGCGTTACCCCGTGCCGCTTCAAGGCCTCCGCGGTATGAATGACGGCATGATGTTCCAGGGGAGAGGTGATGACCTCGGTTTTCCCCGTCGCTTCCACCACGCCCTTGATGGCGGTATTGTCACTTTCGGTGCCTCCGCTCGTGAATATAATTTCGGCCGGTTCGGCGCCAATGATCTTCGCTACGGTTTCACGGGCCTCCTCAACGGCTACTTTGGCACTGCTGCCGAGTTCATGCGTGGAGTTTGCGTTTCCGTATTGTTCGGTGAAATAGGGCAGCATCTCCTCGAGAACCCGTTCATCAACACGGGTGGTGGCGGCGTGATCCAGGTAAACGTTCTGCATATTATTTTAAAACTGACCTTTCTGATTGAATGATGTAAAATATTGAAATATCTCCAGAAAAACAGCTCTGTAAAACCGGTTTTCCAGCTGGAAAGGGAATGTCATTGTTAACTTTGCAAGGGTGGAAAAGAACCTTATTTTTCGACAAAATTTTAACAATCTATCAAACGCCATATGGACAAGATGACACTTACGGATATCGATGTAAGCAATAAAAAGGTATTAATGCGGGTGGATTTCAACGTACCGATCGAGAACGGGAAAATCACCGATGACAACCGCATTGTGCAGGCCCTGCCTTCTATTAACTATGTAACGGAAAATAACGGGTTGCTAATCCTGATGAGTCATCTCGGCCGCCCCGGGGGATCCCCAGATCCGGAGCTGAGCCTGAAGCCGGTGGCGGAACATCTCAGCACCCTTGTGGACGCGCAGGTCTATTTTGCGGAAGATTGTATCGGGGAGCAGGCGGAGTCGGTAATATCCCAGGCCAAACCGGGGGAAATCGTGGTGCTGGAAAATGTGCGGTTTCACGCGGGGGAAAAAGCAAACGACGATGAGTTCTGTAAAAAACTGGCGGCCCACGGCGACCTGTTTGTTAACGATGCCTTCGGCAGCAGCCACCGCGCGCACTCCTCGGTAGCGGGTGTAACGCGCTACCTGCAGCCGGCCGTATCGGGCTTCCTGCTGGAGAAAGAGATTAAGTATCTCAGCGATGCCATCAATAACCCGATACACCCGTTTATCGCCATCCTTGGCGGCGCCAAGGTTTCGGACAAGATTGGTGTTATTGAAAACCTGCTTGACAAGGTGGATACCATTCTGGTGGGCGGTGGCATGACCTACACATTTTACAAGGCGCAGGGACTTCCGGTCGGGGATTCACTGGTTGAAGAAGATAAAGTGGAGCTGGCCGGTGAACTGCTTAAAAAGGCAAAAGAGAAAGGGGTTGATCTTGCCCTTCCGATCGACCATGTGGTAGCAAGAGAGTTCAAAGCCGATGCCGAGCACAAGGTGGTAGGCGAAGACGAGATCGAAGATGGCTGGATGGGACTCGATATCGGTCCGCAGACCACCATCGCATTCGGGAACAAGATAAAAAATGCAAATACCATCGTATGGAACGGTCCGATGGGAGTATTTGAATACGACAGTTTTGCCGACGGTACATTCTCCATCGCCGAGGAGCTCGCCCAGACTACGCAAAACGGGGCTACCACGATTATCGGGGGCGGAGATTCGGCTTCCGCCATCAAAAAAACCAGACTCGAGGACAAAGTCTCCCACGTTTCCACCGGCGGCGGCGCCAGCCTGATGTTTCTCGAAGGTAAAGACCTGCCCGGTGTTGTGGCTCTCACAGACAAGTAGGTTTCGGATTGACGAAATCGGTTTTTATCCGGGACTTTTACCTGAGTTTCGGGTATTTTATGTTGTGTATCAGAAGAGAGAGAGCTCGATAACATGGCATTAACAAACCGCACATCATGTCAAAACCGGAGAACAGGGTCCTGACCCGAGACAATCAAACAAGTGATAATTTTTACGAGAGTGACCAGATCCTGCAGGAGCGCCTGCGGCAGAGCCTACCCGCTGAGGTCCGGGACTATCTCGAAAAAAAACTGCGTAAACTGGGCAAACAAGCGGCAGCTCAGATGGATGACTGGTCCCTGAGCGCCGACGATCATCCGCCCGAACTCAAGAAAAGGGATCGGCTGGGCAATAATGTCGATGAAGTGGTATTTCACCCCGCCTACCAAAAACTGATGAAAACCGCAGTTGAATCTGAACTCTTCTACCTTAAATATCACCCGGATATGGCAGGCCGGTTCAGGGGGGCACGCCACAGGATGGGTTTTGCGCTGGGGCAGCTGTATGCGATGAGCGAACTGGGGCAGTACTGTCCCCATTGCATGACCGACGGTGCGGCCTACATTATTGAACAGTTTTGCACTCCCGGCATGCAGCAACGGCTCCTGCCGCGACTTGGAGCACGCGACCCCGCACAAAATGTTACGGGCGCCATGTTTCTGACCGAAAAGTCGGGTGGTTCCGACGTGGGTGCCAATCTAACCGAAGCTGAAAAGATCGAAGGTGCCGGGTATCACCTGAACGGAGAAAAATGGTTTTGCAGCAATGTAAATGCCGAAGTGATCATGGCACTGGCCCGTACCGGACCGGTTGCAAAGGGAACCCGCGGTCTCTCCCTGTTCCTTGTCGAGCAGGTACTGGAAGATGGCACTTGCAACCCGATGGAGATCATCCGGCTCAAGGATAAAATGGGTGTACGGTCGATGGCAACCGGCGAAGTACGGTTTGACGGAACACAGGGTACCCGTATCGGTGAGGAGGGGGAGGGATTTAAAATAATGGCGCAGATGATCAACATTTCACGCACCTACAACTCCGTTGCCGCCCTGGCGGGACTTCGGCGGGCGATTATTGAAGCCTGGCAGTACCTGAATCACCGTATCACATTCGGCAAGCGCGCGGCAACCCACCCGATGATACGTGACAAATTCCGCGAGCTGGGGGCGGAATATCTGGCTACGTTTATGCTGGTATGGCGGGCACTGGATGCGATGGATGCCGCCGAAAACGGCAATCAAAGAGAACGGGATTTGTTTAGAATTTTAACCCCGATGGTCAAATGGATATCGGCCGAACAGTCGGTCTACGGGGTGCGCGAATGCATGGAGCTGATGGGGGGTAACGGATACATCGAGGATTTTGTAATGCCCAAAATTTTCAGGGATGTCAATGTACTTCCGATCTGGGAAGGTTCCGGTAATATTATTGTACTCGATATCCTGCGCGCCTCCCAAAAATCTAACGGCCTGCAGTACCTGTTCGAGTTCATCGAAGAGGCGGCCGGCAGATCACAACACTACGACAGTCTGCTCGGTACAAAGCTCGATAAGATCAAGCGGGTGTGGGGCGATCTGCAATCTTCCGACGACCGGGAAGCGTTGGAGTCTGCTGCCAAGCCGCTGTTTAGGGAGCTTATTCGCTGCCTGCAGCTCGCCCTGCTGGCAGGGGAACAGGGGGATGCCAACACCACACGCAGCCAATTGGCCCTTCGCTACCTGGCGGAAGTGGAAGAGCGTGACCTCGGGACAGTACAACCCATGCCGCCGGATGAGCTGGAAATACTGATCGGCTGGCACTACCGCGAATAAGCCCGGAACCGGCATCCGGCATCTGGAAGATGAAGATGCTGGTTACACCGATGAGTGAGTTTCATTTTACGGGCGTTCTTCCTCTCCGGTATGACTTCCTGGTTCAAGCAGTTGTGAAATACGGTTGATAAAAACGATCAGGAAGACTCCCGGGCACTCAGGCTCACGGGAACAAAGGTGATAATCCCCTCCCGGGCGCCGGGATCGGACAGCATCTCTTTCATCAGATCGATAGTCACGGCACCGAGCCGTTCGTAATCGGTATGAATTGAGGATATGGTGGGACGGTTGCGGGAGCAGAGCGGAAGATCATCGTAGCCCACGATGGCGATATCATCCGGAAATTGATACCCGGCGGCCATCGCTTCCTGCATGAATGCATGGCACATTACATCGTTGCAGGAAAAGATCGCCCGGGGTTTCTGATCGAGTTTATCAAACTCTTTAAAAGCCTTTACCCCCGATTCCGGTTTGAGTTCTCCCCTGAACCTCCACGACAGCGTTAACCCGGGAGTTTTCCGGATATAATCCTTGAAGCCGTTTGCACGGTTTCGGGAACCGGTTCGCTGAATGGGACCCTCGATGACCCCGAGTTCCTTGTAGCCCCGTTCATGGAAATGCTGGGCGGCAAGGTATCCGCCGCTGTAACTGTCGAAGGTTACAGTGGGAAAAACCGGGTTCTCGATATTATGATTGGAGACGACGGGATAATTTTCGGGCAAAATCTGTTTGATCTGGCGATACTGTTCCGTTGTGAAACCGGGCGTATAAAGTACCAGTCCGTCATACTTCTGGTTGCTCAGGTCCTTGATGGTAAGCAGCAGCTCATCAAACGGCTTTTGAATGCTGATCAGCGAGAGCCGGATATTGCCCTTCTCCACGGCCTGGTTGATTCCGTGGAAAAATGATGCATAGAACTCTCCGCGGTGGAAACCGGTCATGATGAAAAAGATTTTCAGGGTATTGTAGATCGCATCGTCATCTACCTCATCCGGGATGGGATAATTCATGTTCCGGGCGGTCACCAGAATTTTTTTCCGGGCTACTTCACCGATCTTTTCTGATCCGTTTAATACCCGTGACACCGTCGATATCGAGTAACCGGTACTTTCTGCTATATCTTTGAGTGTTACCTTCAAACTGCTATACGTTCACTAATTGGCTAAAAAAAATAATGTAGATAGCGGGGCAGAGTTAACAAAATGACAGAAAACCCCCGCTTTAAATAAATGAATAAATAGTTCCTGCAGATGCATTTTCAAGCAGAAAAAATAACTACTTATTCGGTTTTAATGAAACCTCTTTTACATTTAATTTTGGTGGTTTTACCCAGGGCTGTTCAACGAGTTTACTGCTCCCCCCACGAGCAGTTGCATCTGCCATAACGTCAAATAATTAATCTGTCTGTATGTGAGTTTCCGGTAGCTATCGCTGCTGCAGAGCCTGGTACCTGGTGTTTACCCATCAGGTTTCAGGACGATTCCCTGACAATCAATTTGACCGGGACGAGGCTCAACACGCCATCCTCGTTCCCGTTACTCGCCAGGCGCTCCCGAAGGTTGTCCATGGTGACTATACCCAGCTGCTTGTAGTTGGTATGCACGGAGGAGATGGCAGGCCGGTGATGCCGGCAGATAGGCAGGTCGTCATACCCCACCACGGCCACATCTTCCGGAACCCGGTATCCCTCTGCAAGGGCACGGGTGAGGAAACCGTGCCCCATTGCGTCGTTACAGGCAAAGATGGCGCGGGGGCGTGGCGCGGTCGTGAAATAATCGTCAAATGCCCTGACCCCTGATTCGTATGAAAAATCTCCGTCGTAGGTCCAGGTGATGCTGATTTCCGGGTGCTGTAAAATGTAATCACGGAACCCGTTGGACCGGTACCTCGCTTCTGCACTCCGGAACGGTCCCCGGATAATGCCACACCTGTCGTAGCCACGTTCGAGAAAGTGCTCGGCAGTCATGTAGCCCCCGCTGTAGCTGTCAAACGATATAGTGGTTAGGATAGGGCACTCTATCAACCCGTTGGAGAGCATGGGAAATTCGTGCGGCAGTTCCTCCCTGATTGTCTGGTAATCCGTCTTGGTCAGCTCAGGGGAGAACAAAATTACGCCGTCACTGTTCCCTTTACTGCAGATCTGTCGAAGCCGCTGGATAAGACGGGAAACCGGTTTCTCAATATTTATCATCGAAAGGCAGATATCATATTCCTGCGCAGCAGCATTCATTCCCTTGAAGAAACTGGCGTAAAATTCGCCGATGTGGTAGTCGGTAACCACCAGGGTGACGTGTACTGTATCCAGCAGCCCCCCGTCTCTGGAGTATAGGCCGGGATAGTTCATCTTTTTGGCCGAATGCAGGATCGCGCGCCTGGTCTCCGCACTTATTTTGTCAGACCCGTTGAGTACTCTCGAAACCGTCGATATCGAGTAGCCCGTCTCTTCCGCAATGTCTTTGAGTGTTATTTTCAACGTATTGGCATCATAAAATTTATCTCTTTTATCGGGTACACCATGCGAACCGGTGCTTGTCAATACGACGTTACGTGCAAAAATCAGATCAGGATTGCGAAAAACACGGATTATTCAGAACAACAGTATGATAAATGGCAGATACTTTTGCAAAATTTTTGCATAAAAAGGTTAACATCTGGTTGATTTACTGAACGTATCACCAACTTCCTGCCCGGTAATATCGGTCTGGGGAGATCCGGGGAGGCATTGTTCTAATTCAGTACCGGTGCGATTTGGTACTTAAACCGGTGTAAAACAGGATGGGAGCACCGGCCGAATGGCCCTATTCTTAAAAAGTTGTTCGGATATGCAAAAATTGGTCGAAAACCCACTTCCATATTTGTATATTTCGATCTATCGGTTGACCACCCGGTAACGCCTTCAACCGAAGATAAAATATTCATGCAAATTTTCACGTAATAACAGGGAAGAAACAGGTTCGCCGGCATACCCGTTTGGCATATAACACCAAGCATGATTTCTTGAACCCGTTTACCCCATCGAGCTCCGAACAGATAGAACACATGGTTAGAACGTTACTTTCTCTGATTTGTCTGCTTTTTATTCTTTTTTCCTGTTCTGAACAGCAGCCCCCTGATCCCACGTCCGAGGAGTACCGGCAGGCTGTTTCGTCATTTTACCTGAGCCTGGCGGCCATTGAGTCTGACCAGGCGGTATTCGCTACGGAAAAGATGAATGAAGTGGCGGAGGCATTCCCGAGAGAACCGGCAGCCTGGGCCAACCTGGGAGTGTTTTCGATGCGGAGAGGAAATTTTGAGATGGCTTCCGATCAGCTCTCACAGGCCGAGGATCTGGCACCGAAAAATGCCGATATCCAGTTCCTGTATGGTATCCTCGAAAGCCGCAGGGGAAATATCCAGGCTTCAATTGATCATCTTCAGAAAGCTGTGGAACGCGATCCTGACAACCCACAGGTGATTTATGCACTCATTTCTGAACTCGAACGGCAGGATGTCCAGCTGAACGCGGAACAGATCCGGTCTTTGCTGGATCGCCTGAAGCAGCTGCAACCGGAGAACCTGGCCGTAAAGCTTGAAACCACGAGGCTGGCATCCAAAATGAACGACGCCGAGCTGCTGGAGTCGTCGCTTCAAACCCTCTCTGCCCAATCTGAAGGGTGGCCGGCCGAGGTGCAGCGGGAATTTGAAAACCTGAGGGAGGAGATTCTCGGCAAACCGGTGGAAGAGCTGACCTTCGAAATCGCCTACCTTCGCAACAATCTGAATAAATTGTCCGGTTTTGAAGCCGATTTTGACCGGATCGAACTGCCTCCCAACCAGGTCGGGTTTCTGCTTACCGATTTTATGTGGCTGCCGGAACCGGCAACCAGTAACGAAGCCCCCGATAAGGGGATCGCCTTTGACGCCGAGTCGTTGCAGCAGGCTGCGGACAACGTGGATTACGCGTTCCACCTCTCGCTGGCCGAAGATAGCATTCCGGATTTGATCACCATTACCGGTAATCGTGCCCGGCTTGATGGTGGACCTTCGTTTGAGCTGCCTTCCGGAACCGGGGAACCACTCTCCCCGCTGCAGGTGGAGACATTCGACTACAACTACGATTTCCTGAACGATATCGCATTTGCCGGTTCCCGGGGATTAACGGTGTACCGTCAGGAGGAAGGGCGCAGTTTCGAGGAGGTCACGCCTGAACTGGGACTGGCACCTTCCATTCTCAATGATACTTATTCCGCCGTATGGTCGGCCGATTTTGACCTCGATGGTGATCTTGATCTGGTGCTGGGCCGTAATGCACAGTCTCCCCGGATACTTCGCAACAACGGCGACGGTACGTTTACGGTTGATGAAATATTCCCGGAGGTGGATAATCCGGTTGCATTCGCCTGGGCCGACCTGGATGCCGACGGTGA
>JAWVZC010000138.1:0-9873 GCA_033722415.1 Balneolaceae bacterium
ACTACTTTACCGATACCCACCCCGATTATCACCGCCCGACCGATGACCCGCACCTGATCAATTACCAGGGTCAGCGCCGGGTGCTGGCGCATGTACGCCGTGTAGTCGAACAGCTGGATTCCCTTTCCAACGGGTCACTTGCATTCCGTGAGATGCCGGCCGAAGAGCAGCAACAACAGGTGATCCTGCAGGGAGTTACACTGGGTGTAACCCCGGATTACGGCTACCAGGGTAACGGGATGCGCATTACCGGCGTTACTGCAGGCGGACCGGCAGATCAAGCGGGCGTCCAGCCGGGAGATGTGATCATTGCACTTGACGGGACACCGACCGGGGATATCTACCGGTATATGGAGGTACTGAATACCCTGGAAGAGGGAGATACCACGACTGTCACCATTCAGCGGGAGGGAAACAAGACAACCCTTGATATCCGGTTCTGCCCCCCCTCACTAGCCCGGATATCTCACCAAGAAATTTGTTCCTCAGCAAGGCGAAGCGGACATATCCGCCCAGAAGTCCTATCCTGGACGTTGAGCAGGGTATTTCCGCTTCAACGCCGGTGAATGGGAATTTTCGCAGCCCCATACACCCTGTTATACGTATGGTATCGTTACATATGATACAAGTCATTGGCCTTGCGTATAATACATGAATGAATCCTCAATCCTTGTGAGAAATCCGGGCTAGCGGATCTCCTGGCCCCGGCAAAGCCGTACGATAAGTTACAGTGCGGAATGTCGAAGTGACGGCCGAGCGGAATCAGGTCTTGCTCAACAATGTGGGCAGCCCTTGTCGGTGACGTGGATACTCCTTTTTAAGGAACTCCTGTAAGGGTACGATACAGTCGGCTCTAACATGGTTATGAATGTTGAATTCCGGCAAGCCGAAGGCAAAACCAGGAGCAGGTACTATACATATCGCCGTGCTCTACTGACCCACCATGAACACCGCGTTGCCGAACAGCAGCTTGCCGTTGTGCCAGAATGCGCGAAACAGGGGATTGTCAACCATGTAGACCACAGTCCCCTCACCCATAGACTGCGTTCCGAATGCAAGCGTATGTTCCAGCTCCATTTTGGCCTGGTGACCGATAAACCCGCTCATATGGGCATCCTCTTCCGCAATTCCGGTATTCCACCCCTCTTCGAGGTACGCGTAGGCGTCCGTATCCAGTTTCAGGGAGAAATAAGCGTCCTGGTACCCGTATCCCAGCGGGTGAGTCGGATCCATGGTAATTCTGAATATCGAACCGCTGTTAGACTCACTAATCTGCTCCCGCTGGCGCTGATTGTACGTCGTATTCACCTGCTCTTCGCCTTCCCCCTTTTCATCCTCATCCTCCTGCTCTTTTGCTTTCAGGATAAACCCATCCTTGCCGGATAGAAACCGGTTGGCCCCCGCGACGGCGATCAGTCTGCCCCCGTGCTGCACCCAATTTCTGATTTCGGACAGGCGGTTATCCGTAATGACTTCACTGCCGTAGTAGCCGTCCGGCAGTATCAGCACATCATACTTGTTCAGATCAACACTGCTGAAATAGCCGGTATCCAGGAGCGTAACCGGATAATCTATCTGCTTGTCGAAGAAGTGCCAGATCTCACCGGCGTTGTAGGAGGAGGTCCCGTCTCCGACCAGCAGGGCAACCCGCGGTTTCTCCATAAATGCCACTTCGTTCGACCCGAGGTCGGGACCGGCATCGACGAACCCGGTGGAAACCGGGGTAATTACCTGGCCGTAAGTCGCTGCCGCCTTCATGATCTCATGGTCAAAACGGCTGCCCATAGACTCGTTGGCGCTGCGGGTAATGATGAGCGTACCCGGCGTATAGGTTTCCCCGTCCAGGGTAAATAGTTCGCCGGCGATATGGATCTTGATCCCGCTGGTCAGCAGTTCTGCGAGCACTTTCAAATCGGTAAACGATTGCCACTCTGCAAGGTAGGTATACGGTGTGCCTGAGGTGTCGATCTCGGCTGTAGGCCGGGGAATTTCAGCCGGCACCGGGTCTACCCGCTCCCTGAGGGCATGCCCGTCGAGTCCGAAGGCGTAGTGCTGCTCCCAGGCGGTAATATCGTAGGTGACCGAGTCGCTCAGTTCCGGGCGTGGCTCAAAAAAGATGCGAGCCAGCACCGACTTCGGCTGGTAGGTACTCACCAGGTAATCGTCGGCAGACACCTGCACACGCTCATTCCGGCCGGTGCGGTAGTTGTACCCTTCATAGGTTCGGTTCCCGGGAGCCTTTCCAAACTGTACATTATGCTGCTCAAGAAGCGAAAACAGGGAACGCAGCTTGTCCGGGTTGTTATCTCCGTCAATGACAAACGTTTTATATTGACCGGCCGGAGTCTCCAGCGCGTTTTGATAGTAGGCGGCGAATTCCCCTACAACCTGTTCGGCATGTTCCGACGTGACCTCCACCGTCGAGATCCCGGTCGTATAATGGTGGGTCAGCCGATTTTTCAGGGTCAGGGTATCGCCCTCCACTTTCCGGATACCAAGGCCCACCTGTCCCGCCTGCTCGTAGGTCATGCCGATCGCCCCGTTAAAAATCGGATAGGTATCGCCATAACTCGGGTAGAACAGATCAAACACCTCGCGGGTAAAGTACATCCAGTTATTGCGGTTGAAATATTCGGCATGGTTTTCACCGATGGTATACTGGAAGTTACGCTGCCACTCGGTGATCGCCTTGTGAAACGGTTCGGCGGCGGGGGCAAAATAGTAGGGTGAATTGTGTCCCTGCTCGTGAAAATCGACATGGATATGCGGCAGCCACTGCTGGTAGATCTCGTTTCGCTGCCGAGACTCCTTCTGCGTCAGCCATGCCCAGTCGCGGTTCAGGTCAAAATAGTAGTGATTGGTTCGCCCGTTGGGCCACGGTTCCCGGTGTTCACGGGCTTCCGGTCGGGCATTATACTCTTCCCCCACCGTCTGCTTGTACCAATAGACATAACGGTCGCGGCCGTCGGGATTCAGCATCGGGTCCATGATTACCAGCGTATTGCGCAGCCACCGCTTTGTGTCACGGCTTTGTTCGCTGACCAGCTCATACAGCGTTTTCATTGCCGCCTCGCTGCTCGAGGTCTCATTGCCGTGCACATTATAGCTGAGCCAGACGATCGCGGTGGTATCCTCGGTCGGGGTTCCCTCCATCAGGCCGGCACGTTTCAGGTTGTTGGTGCGAATCTGCTCCTTTCGAGCCATATTCTGCTCGGTCGAGACCACCAGGTAAACCAGCTCTTTGCCCTCGTTGGTGGTTCCGTACTGACGTATGTCGGCCATGGGGGAATGTTCAGCCACATGGTGCACATAGTTCATGACCTTGTGATGCGGGGTCCACTGTTCACCAAGCTCGTAATCAAGGAATGTCTCCGGGGATTGCACTCCGTCTTGCCCGTGCCCGGTTCCGGTTAGTGACAGGATGTAGATCAATGCCAACAAGGCGTACTGCCGTAACTTCATAGTGATCTCAGACGGTATTTGGTTCGTAATTTCGTTTCAGGATCAGAGCGTGTGTTCCAGATTACCGAAGTACACCACTTCCGATTAATCATGGATGGTAATAAATGGTTCCGTCATCACAAAATTTGTGTTCTGCAAGCGGGTTTGGAATGGAACCAGTATTTTCTAACTTTTTTTCGATATCGAATTTTACTGAATCACTTGTTATGGCGATTCAAGAGTCCATAATAAACTGCCTGGAAAGGGAAGATACCGTAAAATTGGGGATCCTGTACGGTTCGATGGCCGACCTCCGGGCCTCCCTTGAAAGTTATATCGATTTGGCGGCTGCCGCTGACCGCCCCCTTTCCACCGAACAGACGATTACCCTTATTGAGTGTTTGGCTGATCAGGGGGGACGCCCGGTCGACCTGGTTGATCTTCAGACCACGAATGGGACGCTGCTCAAACAGATCCTGACGACCGGCACCGTGGTCTATTGTTCTGATACCACCCTCTATGCCAATATCATCAAACGAATGCTGTTTAATGACGCCGACATGATGCCCTATTATTACCGATCTCTAAAGGAACAGCGAGAACAATGGATAAGCGAGTAGTAGCCGAAAAGATAGACTCGCTTCGCAGATGTATCATCAGGATCAGGGATAAAGACCCGATACCTATGAGGCATTCGAAAACAATCTCGATCTCCAGGATATCATCTCGGTAAACCTGGAACGGGCTGTGCAGCTCTGCGTGGATATCGGTACACATATTATTGCCGCGAAAGGATAGCAGGCACCCGATGCGATGGCTGAAACATTTTCCATATTGGGGGGCATGGAACCATCTCAGAACGCGTTGCAGATAACATGAAAAAAGCGGAGGGATTTCACAATATAGCTGTACAGAACTACCGGAAGATCAACTGGGAAATTGTGTACACCATCGTTCACGAACGACTGGATGACTTCCGGGTATTCGTAAGGGAAGTCAACGTACATATTCCCGATTATCAGAGATACTTCATTTCGCAAGGCCTGTTGATACCGCCATAAACTATGAATGTCACGGAACTAAAACGGTAATTGTAGAAAGTTCTACCCGTTAACGTTCCACCTGTTTTTTCAGAACCTTTGAAATGCTTCCATAAAAACCCACGTTTTTACTATCGGAAGTATGGCGAGGCCAAACAAACGGAATTCCTAAGTGATCTGGTTGAGACCTTCGCAATACTTCCTTTTAAGCGCCTGTTGTATAACTGGGCGGGGTTTGGCGAAACCTAGACGCCAGTATTTCAAAAACATGTTTAATTATCAATTGAAATTAAAACTTCAGCACGGTAGAAACGAATGTCCGTAACAAACCAGGAAGTAGCACAACAGCTACGCGAAATATATCAACTTATGCAGCTGGCCGGAGAAAACCGGTTTCGTGCAATCGCTTTTGATCGCGCCGCACAGACGATCGAGGGACTCGGCGAAGAGATCACCCGCTATATCGAGAACGACAACCTCACCGATATCAAGGGAATCGGAAATTCGATCGCCGAAGACATCAAATCATATGCCGAGACGGGGAGTATCCCGGTGCTCGAGGAGCTGCGGGAGCGGATCCCGGAAGGCGTGATCAAATGGCTGGATATCTCCGGGCTTGGTCCCAAAAACATTGCCAAAATACACCGGGAGCTGGGCATTAGCGAGATCAGCGAACTGAAGGCCGCCTGCCGGGACGGGCGCGTGGCCTCGCTGGACGGGCTGGGTGAAAAATCCGCGCAGAAGATCCTGAAATCGATTGAATGGATGGAGCAGTTCGAGGAGCGCTGCCGGCTCGACCAGGCCACGGAAATTGCCGATCCCCTCTACCGTTTTCTCAAGGATCTTGACGGCGTCGAACGGATCGAGCTGGCGGGATCGCTGCGCCGGGCCAAGGAAACGATCGGTGACGTGGATATCCTTGTGGGGGCCGACGAAGAGCACGCACCGGCCATATTCGACGCGTTCGTGGATCACGAGCTGGTGGTGGACGTGCTGGGGCGCGGTGACACCAAGAGCTCCATTCGCACGAGAGACGGCCGCCAGGCAGACCTGCGAATTGTTTCACCGGACCAGTTTGCCGCCGCCCTCATGTATTTCACCGGCAGCAAGGAGCACAACGTCGTGATGCGCCAGCGGGCCCGTGAACGCGGTATGTCACTCAACGAATATGGCTTGTTTATGCTGAACGAAGAGGGAGAAAGTGATTTTGACCGGCCTGTTCCCTTCAGCTCGGAATCCGACATCTACCGCCACCTGGATCTCCCCTTCATACCACCCGAGCTGCGGGAAGACCAGGGCGAGTTCGAGATGTTTGCAAAACAGGAAACGATCGATCTGCCCGAAGTAACGGATATTCGCGGGATCATTCACGCCCACAGCACCTGGAGCGACGGCAAATACTCAATCCGCGAGATGGCGGAAGCCTGCATCGAGCGGGGATACGAATACCTGGGGATCAGTGATCACTCGCAAACCGCAGCTTACGCCGGGGGATTGTCGCCGGGCGAGGTAAAACGGCAGTGGGAGGAGATCGACCGGCTTAACGAGGAGTTCGCTTCCGAAGGCATCGATTTTCGTATCTTCAAGGGGATTGAATCCGACATTCTCAGTGACGGAAGCCTGGATTACGACGACAACCTGCTGGATGGCTTCGATTTTGTGATCGCCAGTGTCCACAGCGGCATGGATATGCCGAAGGAGCAAATGATGCAGCGTTTCCGGGCGGCCATAGCCAACCCTTACACGCGTATTGTGGGTCATCCCACCGGTCGACTGCTGCTGAAGCGGGATGGCAGTGACCTGGATATGAACGAACTGATCGAATTTGCCGCCGGGCACAACACCGCTATCGAAATTAACGCCAACCCGATGCGGCTGGATCTCGACTGGCGCCACGGCAACAAGGCGCGGGAGGCCGGGCTGATCACCTCCATCAACCCGGATGCTCATACCACCGACAGTATTGATTTTATTCAATACGGCGTGAAAATTGCCCGAAAAGGAAAATTTGAGAAGCAGCGCATCCTGAATACCCGGTCAACAGATGATGTAGCTTCCTATTTCAGTGACCGGTAGAATGTCCCGGCTTGTTGCAGCCCTGCTCACGGCGAACCTTGATCGGGATACTGTTTCGCCACGTGTTTTAAGGGTTATTCCCGGAACCACTTCAAACGCATTCCGGGAACGAATCAAAGAGATCACCAGTGATGCACTGAGGGATTGAATGAGAAAAGAACCACATCGGCATCCCGGGTCACTCTGCCATGGGAACGATACTACAATGGCGGGGCCTTTTTTGGAAGAAAGGCCCAACTCGTCCGGATAACACATCTACCTGTGCAGATCGGCATTATCATCTTATTCCGTGTTCTGCCAGTCAGAAGCGAAATCCCCGGTTTGACTCGGCACTAAAATATTTGCCCGCGGATCTCTCCGGCCGGATTCTGGGTGGTGTGTACGTTTACGTAGGCACCGCCATTCTGCATCGCATCAAGTAGTTGTTCCAGTGAGTCATTACCCGCAAGCGGTCCGGTAAGATCATCGACCATAATCACTCCCTCGGCCAGGATACCATTGGTGGTACCCTCGATCAGCTGGGGCGGCGGACCGTCACCGGGATAGAGCCATACCCCTACGGGACCGTTGACGCCTTCCGGTGCAAGGTGTATGTGCGCCATAAACACGTTCTCGATATTGGCGACAATCAGCTTGTAACTGATGTAGCTACCGTCCTTGCTCAGTTTAAAAATCGCTTCACCCTGTGCCTTGGTGTCCACCGGTTCCGGCACCTCGGTTTTCCCGGAGAGGTGCGTACGATAATTTCGCTGGATATTCGCCGGGCCGTGCATTCGGTTGTTTATCGCCTTGGGCTCTTGATCCAGTGCCGCTCCCTTTTCGATGGCGGTCGTTCCGTAGTCGCTGCAGCCGAAAAGTGCAATGCAGAACAATCCCAACATAGAATAACGAATAGCTCTACCCATAGTATCTCCTTTGTTTAAATTATTGATTTTATTCAATTTAAAATAAGTTCGTTCGATAGCAAATAATAATTTCCCGGTATACAGACCATGATCAAGCTCCCCTTGCAGCACCGAAATGGAAAGCAGAGATTACCACTTGCGTGACGATCAAATTGAGTTATTTTAACGTGAACTCAGGATAAGAAGACACATAAAACGTTCTAAACGCGTTTAGCGGTTAAAAAGCAGCCTGTATGTCATCCTGAACTTGTTTCAGGAAGTCGCAAGGCTGCTGCCGTTGAGCTCAGCTCGCAACATATCAACGCTCACTACCACTGCGAGATCCCGGATCGGGGTCCGGGATGACGCAGAGGGCATATCCTGGTTTGTTGCCATCTAATCCAACCACTAAACGCGTGTTCTAAATTAATTTGTATGTTATTGCCTTAACATTATGGATGGGATCTCTCCACTTCATCCCGAAATACGCTGGATTGCGGTCGAGATGACGACAGAATTTGGGATTTTGACCTTCAATAAAACCAACGGTGTCATTTCGAGCGGAGCGGTGACGCTTTTCCACCGCGCAGTCGAAAAGTCTCATCGCTTTTCCCAAGCTAACAACATGAAAATTCCTCTAATCCTTATCCCGAGTTCACGTTATTTTATGAAGGCCTGGCACAACCGGCAGATGGGCATATTAGAGACCGGATTACCAGGGAAAGAATATTGATACACACACCTTCTGTGACATTCACATACATTAACCTAAAGACAGAATAACAGATGAAGTACAGAACACTTGGAGATACCGATTTGGAATGTTCCGTGGTTACATTTGGCGCCTGGGCGGCCGGGGGCTGGATGTGGGGCGGCACGGAACAGAATAATGCTGTCGAGGCGATCCGGGCCTCTTACGATCTCGGCGTAACCTCGATCGATACCGCCCCGGTATATGGACAGGGACTCAGTGAAAAAATCGTCGGCGAGGCGATCAGCGATCTGCCGCGCGAAAAGGTGCAGATTTTGACAAAGTACGGCCTGCGCTGGGATACCGACAAGGGCACGTTCTATTTCAAGAGCCGCAACAACGACGGAGAAGAAATTGACATCCACAAGTACGCCGCCAAAGATGCCATCATCAGGGAGTGCGAGGAGAGCTTGAAGCGGCTGGGTACCGACTATATCGACCTGTACCAGATCCATTGGCCCGACCCCTCCACGCCGATTGAAGAATCGATGGAAGCGGTTTTACAGCTTAAGAAGCAGGGTAAAATTCGCGAGGCCGGTGTCTGCAATTACAGCGCCGACCAGATGAGGGAAGCGGAAGAGGTGATATCGCTGGCCTCCAACCAGGTACCCTACAGCATGGTCCGCCGCGATATTGAAGAAGAGGTGGTTCCCTACTGCCTGGAACACAACAAGGGCATTCTGGCGTACAGCCCGTTTCAGCGGGGGCTCCTGACAGGAAAAATGAAACCGGACCAGGAATTCAGTGAAGGGGATACCCGGGCCAACGAGGTATATTATACCGATGAAAATATCCGGCGCACCAACAAGATGCTGGAGAAGATCAAACCGATTGCCGATGAAAAGGGGGCAACCCTTGCGCAGCTGGTTATCCAGTGGACCATCCAGCAGCCGGGTATCACGATCGCGCTGGTCGGTGCGCGTACCCCGGAGCAGTCAACGCAAAATGCAAAAGCGGCTGACCTTGAGCTGCTGCCCGATGAAATTGAGTTCATCAACAACCAGATCGAGGAGCTGGAGCTACAGCCCGCGTAGTATTACCTGTACTGCGGAACATAAAAGTGCGACCCACGTCGGAAGTGGGTCGCACCTTTTTTTATGGGCCCTTTAAAATACTATCTGTGTCTCCTATCCAACCCAATGTATTAGACATATTGGGAGATATCTCAAGAGACTCCTTATGATTCACCTACCCGTTGCTTAACCAAACCAGGTGATTTTTACCGGGATCAGCTACCGGTAATTTCTGGACTTGGGGCGACTTCAACCTGTGCGCTCGTATCCTTCCGGCCCTTGATTTTGTGAGCCGCCGGGGCACCCGCAGCGAAGACGCAGGTTCGTTATATGTTACGGCTTATTCGTTATCTGGAGACACCCTTCAGTCATTATCCGTAATCCCTCACTCAATCTTCATCATTCGCCCTTTCAAGCCGACTCCCTCTTATTTTCCCCCTGTACCTTCCGAGCACGGTGTGAGACACCCGTCTGTAAGTAGAAATTTTTAAAATTACAATTTACCAATTTACCAAATCACTATTCTCAATTCTCAAAACACATTCTTCAACTTTCAACTTTTCCCGTTATCCCTCATCCTTTATCCGCTCAGCATTCGAAGTTCCTTGTTCGATATTCGACATTCTTCTCTACCCGGTAAAATAGAGATAGGCCGCCAGTATCAACCC
>JAWVZC010000139.1:0-9701 GCA_033722415.1 Balneolaceae bacterium
CGGGGCGCTCATCTCCGGCTGCAGGTCATACGTAGCCACTTTGGGGCTGGGGATCATGATCCGTTCTTCCCCCTCAAAAGCAACCTCATCACCGCCGTTAAAGAAATAGGTGACGTGCGGGTATTTTTCGGTCTCCGCAATGCGAAGCTGTTGCAAATGCTTTTTACTTATATATTCCCCGAGCGTATTTTTAATCTCGAGCGGGGGATAGGCCACATGCACCCAGTCAAAAGTTTCGTCGTACGAAGTAAAGGTGACATAGTGAAGATCCAGGTTCTTCTCCACTACAAACTTGTCGAATTCCGGGTCGGCAAGTGCACGGGTAATCTGTCGGGCGCGATCTCCGCGAATATTATAGAAGATGACGACATCGCCGGGCTGAATGCGTGCTTCCGGGGAGGGGTCGATCAGCTTGGGCGTTACAAACTCGTCGGTTACCTCATTGCTGTAGGAGTGTTCGAGGGCTTCGACAGGTGAGTCGAACTGCGCTCCCTTGCCGTGCACCAGCAGGTCATAGGCCTTTTGGGTTCGTTCCCAGCGGTTGTCGCGGTCCATGGCGTAGTAACGGCCTACAATCGAGGCGATCCTTCCGATCCCGATCCGGCGGGCGTTCTCCTGAAACTCCCTGACATATTCCACCCCGCCGTGTGGAGAGGTGTCGCGCCCGTCGGTAAAGGCATGAACAAAAGCGTTTTCAATACCCTCAGATTCAAGCAGTTCCAGCAGGGCAAAAAGGTGGCTGTTGTGGCTGTGTACCCCGCCATCCGAAAACAATCCCAAAATGTGCACTTTGTTACGGGGTTTCGCCTTGTGAATCGCCTCCAGGAGCACTTCGTTTTCACGAAACGTCCCTTCCTCGATATCACGGTTTATGCGGGAGAGCTCCTGCCAGACGATGCGGCCCGCACCAATGTTGAGATGTCCCACTTCGGAATTGCCAAACTGCCCGTCGGGCAGCCCGACATCCTCGCCGCTGGCTGAGAGCCGGGAATGGGGATTGTTGCTGAAAAGCTGGTCGATGAACGGTTTTTCGGCCTTGTCAATAGCACTGACATCCGGGTTTTCGGCAATACCGTAGCCGTCCAGGATTACCAGCAGCGCTTTTGCAGTAGGGGAAGCCAAAATAGATATCCCGGTCTGTTGTTACAGGTTGTTTACGTGCCTGGTAAGCTTTGACTTACGGCGAGCGGCCTTGTTTTCATGGATGATGCCTTTTGCAGCCATCTTGTCAAGGTAAGAGGTGGCTTCCTTCAGATACTCCTCGGCTTTTTCCTTATCGGTGGTGTCGAGAACCTTTTTAACAAGCGTTCTCATTTTGGAGCGCTGTGTGCGGTTGTGCTCGCGCCGCTTTGCATTCTGTCGTACACGTTTTATGGCAGATTGATGTTGTGGCATATATCTCGTTCTATTTATGTAATTTGTTCGTCAATTGGAATTATTTGTATCATCTGAGTGCGCCGTTTCAGAAAGCTGAAGAAGTTAACCTTTCTGAAATCAGAAAACAAGATAACATTGAAATGTTAACAAATTAAAGGTAATTTGGGAGACTTTCCGAGATGATAATAGTTATTGATGGTCCGGCCGGTTCAGGAAAGAGTTCTACGGCGAGGGCCGTCGCGGACAAACTCGATATTCAGTATCTCGATTCCGGCGCGCTGTATCGTGCGCTTACGTTGATTTATCTGGAAGCGGAAAAGCAAAAATCTACGTTCTTTGAACTCTTGAATCAGAAGTCCATAACGTTTCGTTATAACAACGGTACGTTTTATGTGGCGATCGATGGCGCCGATGTTACCGAACAGATACGCAGCGTGCAGGTTAACGAGCATGTAAGCACCGTTGCGGCGTATCCCGAGAGCCGGGATACGGTAAACAATCTGATGCACCGCGCCATCCGTGAAAATACCTGGATCGCAGAGGGGCGAGACCTGGGTACCGCGGTGTTCCCGGATGCGGAACTGAAATTTTTTATGATTGCCGATGCCGATACCCGGGCCGAACGGCGCCACAAGGAGTTGAAGGAAAAAGGCGTGCAGGTTACCCGACATGAAGTGAAGCAGAACATCCTTGAGCGAGACAAAAAGGATGCCGGGCGTGAGCGGGATCCGCTCAGGAAAGCGCCGGATGCGATCGAAGTAGATACCAGTGAAATGACTTTTGAACAGCAAATGAATTTTATTTGTTCAAAAATTACAAATAAGTTTGAACGACATACGTAATCTAAACTAAAACCCTAATTAATCCCTTTCGGCACCCATTCAGGCGTGTTGAATGCGGCAATTGTAACTAAAACCATAATGACCGAAGACGTTAAACAAGAACAAGAAAAACAAAATCAACAAGCTGAAGACACTGTTACTGCCGAAGAACAACCAGAGGAAGAAACTGAAGTTACCGACGCAAGTGATGAATCAGTAGATGCAGTGGCCGATACCGAACAGGAAACAGACGGTGATGATGAAACCGTAACGACCGGCGAAGATGAAACTGAAACCGTGAGTGAAGAAGCTCCTGGAGAATCTGAAGAGGATGATCCGGAAGCCGCCACGGAAGAAGATGTAGGCGTGGAACCGGACGAGGAGGATGTTGCCACCTTTACCGGTGAGATGGAGGATGATAAAGTCTACACGCTGGATGAGCTCCAGGCCGCGTCCGAGGATTATACGGATGATGAGTTTCACAGCCTGGCTTCGATGTATGAAGACACGCTCAATGAAATTGAAGAGAAAGAAATTGTCAAGGGCCGTGTCGTATCGGTGGATGAAAAGTATGTCGTTGTTGACATCGGCTTTAAGTCTGAAGGCATTATCCAGGTCAACGAGTTTCCCGACAGTGTAGTCGAAAACCTGGCTCCGGGTGATGAAGTCGAGGTGTTCCTGGACAAGGTGGAAGACCAGGAGGGCCAGCTGATTCTCTCCCGCCGCAAAGCCGATATCCTGCAGGCATGGGAGACCATTGAACGCGCCCATGACACCGGCGAAGTGCTTGAAGGATACATCAAACGCCGCATCAAGGGCGGTATGGTCGTCGATATCATGGGTATCGACTGCTTCCTGCCCGGTTCGCAAATCGATGTGCGCCCCGTTCGCGACTTTGACGCCTATGTGGGCAAAACGATGGAGTTTCAGGTCGTCAAGCTCAACATGCAGGCTGAAAACGTGGTTGTATCGCACCGCGCCCTTATCGAGTCTGACCTGGAATAGCAGCGTCAGGAGATCCTCGAAACGATCGAAGAGGGACAGGTGCTGGAAGGAATCGTCAAGAATATCACCGATTTCGGGGTCTTCATCGACCTGGGCGGTGTCGACGGCCTCCTGCACATCACCGATCTCTCCTGGGGCCGTGTGGAACATCCCGACGAAATCGTATCGCTCGACCAGCGCATGAACGTGGCTGTAATCGACTTTGACGAGGAGACCAAGCGCGTATCACTGGGACTCAAACAGCTGCAGCCGCATCCCTGGGATGAGATCGACATCAAGTATCCCGAGGGCATCAAGGTGCAGGGACGCGTGGTATCCATTGCCGACTACGGCGCCTTCATTGAGCTCGAGAAGGGGATCGAGGGTCTGATCCACATCAGTGAGATGTCCTGGACGCAGCATATCAAGCATCCGTCGCAGCTCGTCTCCAAGAACGACATCATCGAGTGTGTGGTGCTGAATGTCAACGAGCCGGAAAAGAAAATATCGCTCGGTGTCAAGCAGCTTGAGAAGGATCCCTGGGAGGAGATCGACAAGCGGTATCCTGTCGGATCCAAACATACGGGAACGGTACGCAACCTCACGAACTTCGGCGTGTTTGTCGAGCTCGAACCGGGTATCGACGGACTCATTCACGTTTCCGACCTGAGCTGGACGGAGAAGATTAACCACCCGAACGAGATTATCGACAAAGACCAGGAGATCGAGGTTATCATCCTGGCCATCGACTTCGAAAACCGCCGGATTACCCTGGGTCACAAGCAGATACAGGAAAATCCGTGGGAGAAATTCGCCGAGGAGTACGGCCTGGGCAATGAGGTGGAAGGCGAGATCTACAAGATCACCGACAAAGGCCTGTTTGTGAAGCTGCCTTACGAGCTGGAAGGGTTCATACCCGCCAGCAAGACCGAAGCCGGAGGCGACCTGTCTGAATCGTACGAGGTGGGAAGCACCGTTGAGGCGTTCGTGATTGAGCTGGATGAGAATAACAAGAACCTGACGCTCAGCCAGCGGCCGAAAGATGCCAGCAAGGTGAAACCGTCGAAATCCGGTGAACGGCCCAGCAGGGACGAACCGGTTGAACGGGGCACCCCTACGCTTGGTGAAATGTCCGGCCTGGCCGACCTGAAGCGCGAGATGGAAGAGAAACAGCGCAAGGCGATCGAAGCCCAGCAGAAACAGGCCAAGGAGGCCGCTGACGCGGACGAAGAGGAGGAAAAAGGTCAGGCGGAAGATGCTGCCGAACAGGAAGAGGAAGCCTCTGACGAGGAGGAGTAACTTCCCCAAAGATTCAACCTCCAGAAATTGCAAAAAGCCCGGAATCGCTTCCGGGCTTTTTTATTTCTAGAAAATCGCGACCAGGGTTTTACTGTTGGCTTTAGTCTGGAAACCGGGGTTTTTCATACCTGTCAGAAACCGACTACTCCCGACGCGAGGATTTTACCCTCAGCTATGATATCACGGTACCATCAAACAGTAAACCGTCGTACTGCCGGCGATGACCATCTAGCCCAGCCGGGGGCCATGAAATCGATCATTGGGAAACGGCTTGTTATAAATAGCAGTGCGGTGTCACTGCCCGGATCCCGCCTTTTTCGCTACCCCAAACTGTAATATTACGACCGGCGTTTCGAAATGTCTTGTTCAGTCGTTCTGTCACGCAGAAATGCCAATTGCCCGGCCTGCACGGCTCGGATTGGCTCGTCCACCCGAGGTATTTGTTCAATTTCGAAAGAGAGTGGGCAAAGACAGCTGATTTTCAGGAGGGGAACAGCAATCGACTCTCTATGTATCAGTTGGTAAACGCTCCAGTTCGGAATGGCTATTGTTCTTTGTAACAGATTGTTCAAGTTGATATCAGGGAGGAATCATGCAGGGGAAGATTGCCTGTGGAACTGAAGATCCGGAGGAGAAAAAAGCAGGATCAGCGGCACGTGATGCCATCAGGCGGGCAGCACCGGTCACGGCGAGAACCTATTACGAATTCTTCTCCTTGTAAAAATAGACCAGGTTTTTTTTCGGGTGCTTGCTGCTGCGTATCTTTTCCCCGGTTTCGCGGTTGTAGCTGTAAACCACATTACGCATGGAATTGAGCTCGGTATCATCACTGAAGGTTACCTCCAGGGCCTTACCGCCCGGTTTCAGCTTTTGAACGGCTTCCAGCAGGGGTTTATATTTGGATGAGCTTTTCTTGGAGATTGTAATATCTTGCCTGGACACAAAATTTATTTTCATAATGGGTGTATTTGATAAGGTACATTACCAAATAAATAAAGTAATTGCACATATTCAATAATGCCACCCACTGTTTTTTCTGTTTCTATTATGGAACCTGAACAGTAGACATAATTTTGTCTATGATATCTTCAGGAGTGATATTTTCCGCTTCCGCCTCAAAGGTGGGGATAATACGATGCCGGAGTACATCCATGGCGATCAGCCGAACATCCTCCGGCGTAACATAGGCGCGGTGCTCCATAAATGCGTGTGCACGAGCAGCCAGGTTCAGGTTGATCGAGGCCCGGGGCGAGGCACCGAAGTTGATCAGTTCTTCCATCTCTTCCAGGTTGTAATTTTCAGGATTTCGGGTGGCAAATACCAGGTCGATAATATACTGTTCCACCTTTTCATCCATATAGATTTCATTAACCACTTTGCGGGCATCGAGTACCTGGTCGGGGGTCACCACCGGTTCCAGCTTCTCGCTTTTACCCGTTTTAGCCATCCGGCGCATGATCTCCATCTCCTCCTGCTCGCTGGGATAGTCGATCTTGATCTTCATCATGAACCGGTCGACCTGGGCCTCCGGCAGGGGATAGGTCCCTTCCTGTTCCACCGGGTTTTGGGTGGCCAGCACCAGGAACGGCTCTTCCAGCTCGTAGGTGGTTTCCCCGATGGTCACCTGAAGCTCCTGCATCGCCTCCAGCAGGGCGCTCTGAACCTTTGCGGGTGATCGGTTGATCTCGTCGGCAAGAATGATGTTGGCAAAGATGGGGCCTTTTTTAACGGTGAATTCCGCCTCCTTCTGGTTGTAGATAAGCGTACCGATAAGGTCGGCGGGCAGCAGGTCGGGCGTAAACTGGATCCGCTGAAATTTGGTGCTTATGACCTGCGAGAGGGAGGAAACCGTCAGCGTTTTCGCCAGGCCCGGCACGCCTTCCAGCAGCACGTGGCCGTCAGCCAGCAGCCCGATCAGCAGCCGGTCGATCATATACTGCTGCCCAACGATTACCTTTTTCAGTTCGCCGTAAATTTCCTCAATAAACGCGCTGGATTTCTCGATTTTTTCGCCCAGTGCCTGCATATCCACCGATGGAGAGCCTGTTGCCATGATAAAATTGCAATTTAGATTTTGAGTGAGTTATACCTATTTTCTCTGCCGATTTAAGAACGTAAAAAGCTCAGTCATAATAAATGGAATTCCTGGATTCTTTTCTATTGGGTCTTATACAGGGGCTTACCGAATTTTTGCCGATTAGCAGCTCCGGTCATCTCGTACTTGGCCGTGCCTTCCTGAGCAGCGATCTCCAAAAGGGAATTACGTTCGAAGTGGTGGTCCATTTCGGGACCCTTTGCAGCATTGTCGTGTACTACCGGCGGGAGCTTGCGGGAATTATGCGGTCACTGCTGGAACTGGCCGGCTCACCGGGGGAATTCAGCAGGCGACTGGAGACCGACCCCAACATCAAACTGAGTGGATACATCCTGTTGAGTATGATTCCCGCTCTAGTCGTGGGACTCACGATGGAGGAATACATTGAGGAAGTATTTCTGAATCCTTTCATGGTCTCGATTATGCTGCTGGTTACCGGGGCATTGTTATTTGCCACAAAATTCCGGCAGACCCACACCGGGTCGATCGGGGCGGGCAACAGTTTTGCGATTGGGCTGGCCCAGGCGTTCGCCATACTGCCGGGCATCAGTCGCTCCGGTTCCACCATTTCGCTGGGGCTTTACCTGGGGATAAAGAGGGAGGAAGTGGCAAATTTCTCGTTCCTGATGGTGATTCCCGTAATTGCCGGGGCCATGCTGTTGCAGGTTCGCGAGATGATTGAAATGGGTATTCAGGTGAATGTGGCACTCGACCTGGTGGTGGGATTCCTGACCGCCTTTGTTTCGGGATATTTTGCCCTTAAATATCTTATTGTCATGCTCAAAACAAAGGGCATTCACCCGTTCGCCTGGTATTGCTGGGCAATTGGTATCGGCGGATTGATCTATTTCTGGTAACCCAGTCCTTGGTTGCGGGCTACCGGTTGAATATTGAACCATTCTTACCGCAACTTTATGTTGATGTGGTTGCAGAATTTATCTACTTTTGAAGCCACTTAAAATAAAGCAACATCATGGTTTCATACGTATTTATTTTTCTTGCTGTACTGGCTATTGCCGCCGCGCTGGGCATGGTGATCAGTAAAAATACCGTCAACAGCGCGTTGTTTCTTGTCATCAACATGGTAGCGCTTGCCGGGGTGTATGTTATCCTGCAGGCGCATTTCCTGGCCGTAATCCAGGTTGTTGTATATGCCGGGGCCATTATGGTGTTGTTTCTTTTCGTTATCATGCTTCTAAACCTCGACGCCGAGCAATCGCTCTTTAGCAAATTCAGGGTGAAATATTTTGCCGCCTTCCTGCTGGGTATCGCTGTCCTTTCCCAGATCCTGTACAGTATCGGCGGTGTCACCGACATGCTGCCAGAAATGCCTGCGGAGGGGAAGGAAGTTGGAACCGTGGAAGCGATTGGTGACGTGATGTTTACAGCATACCTGCTGCCGTTCGAAATGACGGCTATTTTGCTCACGGCAGCCGTGGTCGGAGCCCTTGTCGTTGCACAACAGAAAATTGTCAAAAATAAAGCGGAATAATGATCAACATAGACTGGTTCCTGGCACTGAGCGCAGTACTTTTTACGATTGGGATCATCGGTGTGCTTGTACGGAAAAATGCCATTGTTATTTTCATGAGCGTGGAACTGATGTTGAATGCTGTAAACCTCTCCCTGATCTCGTTCAGCAGTTATCACGGGAATGTGGAGGGGCAGGTGCTGGTCTTTTTCTCGCTCGCCGTGGCTGCGGCCGAGGCTGTCGTAGGTCTTGCGATTATTATTGCGATATTTCGCAACAACTTGTCACTGGATGTGAGCAAGATCAACCTGCTGCGCTGGTAGGCAATACGGTATTCGTTCTTGCAGCGTATGGCGTATTTGTTTGGATCGAAGTCGACCCGTTTGGGAGCCATCCCGATCCATTCAAGGGCCGTTGCAGCTTTACGTTCATTCACTTTTTAGTATCTTTTGCGTTCGGCGAAAATGCCCTTGGGAATAGTTCACGCAATAACTACCTTTGGAACGCAAAGTTACGGTATTCGGTAGACGGAATATTTCCTGTAACTGGTCGCTGGATCGGTACCGGATAACAGTACCACCATCTGGTGGTATCACCCGAAGATGTGAAATTATTTTGATCGAAAATTAACCTGACTTGATGGAATCAGCTACACTGCTCGTTGCACTTATTGTCGGTTTACCCCTTGCCGGTTTTCTGATAAACGGTCTTCTCGGCCTGTCCAACCCCGGTTTTCGACAGAAAAAAACGCTGATTGGTGCCATCGCAAATCTTTCTGTGTTCATTCCCTTTCTTATTACCGGGTACTTTTTTCTAAATTTCAGTGCAGAATCTAAGGCACTGATTGCAACATTCTTTACCTGGATCGAGGTCGGTTCATTCTCGGTCGATATCGCCTACCAGATCGACCAGCTCTCGATCGTCATGATGCTGGTGGTCACGGGCGTGGGTTCACTGATCCATTTCTACTCGATCGGGTATATGTGGCACGATGAAGGGTACTGGAAATTCTTTGCCTATCTGAACCTCTTCATCTTTGCAATGCTCAACCTGGTTATGGGCAACAACCTGTTGCTGCTCTTCCTGGGGTGGGAGGGCGTGGGACTTTGCTCCTACCTGCTGATCGGCTTCTGGTATACCGATATGGCCAAATCGGATGCCGCCAACAAGGCCTTCTGGTACAACCGGATCGGTGATTTTGCCTTTCTGATCGCGATGTTTATGATGTTCCAGTCGGTGGGCAGTCTCAATTTCCAGACTATCTTGTCTGATCTCAGCGCCATTCCCGCCGATTACAAATTCTGGATCGGTTTCCTGATGCTGGTTGGTGCGACCGGCAAGAGTGCACAAATTCCGCTGTTTGTCTGGCTGCCGGATGCGATGGCAGGCCCGACCTCCGTTTCGGCGCTGATACATGCTGCGACCATGGTAACCTCCGGGATCTACCTGATTTCCCGCATGTCATCTATGTTTATACTTTCACCCGAGGTGATGCTGATTATCGCGGTTGTCGGTGCGCTTACCGCGCTTGTAGCCGCCACCATCGCGCTCACCCAGCACGATATCAAACGGGTGCTGGCCTACTCGACCGTTTCACAGCTGGGGTACATGTTCCTGGCACTCGGTTCCGGGGCATTTACCGCCGCCATTTTCC
>JAWVZC010000140.1:0-9646 GCA_033722415.1 Balneolaceae bacterium
TAATGATAAATATACTTGTTACCGGCGTTGGGGGTCCCACACCTCGTTCATTTGTAAGGGCCGTGAAACAATCCGAACATTCCGGCGCTGAATCGTACCGTTTCATTGGAGCAGACTGCGATCCGCTGGCGTACGGCCTCTATGACAGGCGCCTGTTTGAACGTTGTTACCTGGTACCGAGGGCCGATCATCGGGATTACTGGGCAAGAATCAACGAGATCATCGACAAGGAGCAGATCCGCGGGGCGGTGGTATTACCCGAGGCCGAGGTGCTGGAATGGGCACGCAACAGCGAAAAACTGGAGCGAAACATAAAGTTGCATCTGCCGCCGTACCGGCTGGCGGCAGCCCTTACCGACAAGCACAGCATGCATGAATACCTGGAAGGAACGGCGATGGTTCCGAAATTCGGTAAAATTGAGCCGGATTCATATCACTATAACGAATTGGCGGCCGAACTTGGAGATTCATTCTGGGTACGCAGTACGCAAGGCTCAAGCGGTCTTGGTTCACTGAAAATAGATTCTGAATCCGCCCTGCGGCAGTGGCTCTCGATCAATGAGGGCGTTGACCAGTTCATAGCCACCGAGTACCTGCCCGGAAGAAATATGGCCTGCAAGATGTTGTATTTCGACGGCGACTTGAAACGGTCCGCCTGTGCTGAACGCGTGGAATATATCATGGCTAAAGTTGCCCCCTCCGGAATTACCGGCAATACCTCCTTTGGTCGCCTGATAAATGAACCGAGCCTCGTGGAACGGTCCCGGCAAGCACTGGAGATGGTAGCACGTAAAACAGGCACCGAACTGCACGGGGTATTCACCGTAGATTACAAGGAGGACAGCAGCGGAGATCCGAAAATAACCGAGATCAATATTCGCCATGTGGCTTTTACCTCCTCCATTGCCGCAGGCGGTGCGAACTTGCCGCTGGATACCCTGGAAGCCTTGTTCCACACCGGTACCGACATACCGAGGATAGACTATCAGTTCAGTGAGCAGCTTATATTCTTGAGGGACGTGGATGCCGATCCCCTGGTAATACCGGAATCAGAACTGTTACATCTATCGGAGCAGGCAGTAAGTACCCGCAGCTTATCCTAAGGCATCCATTACAGGTATCGAAAGACAGGCACCCCGGATTATTACAATCGGGTGATCAGTTGCAGCAGGGTCTGATGGGAACGCGGGGTACCATCAAAGTTGAGTGATCATCATAAACAGAATGCAAGAGTGCGTTGGGAATACCAGATGAATCTTACAAAGTCGGCTTCTAAAATAGCGAGAAAATTGCTTTACTACCCGGGATGGCGCAGCTCCCGCAAGATCGTCGTCATCGAATCGGATGACTGGGGGAGTATTTCGCTGCCAGGTCCCGATGTCTTCCGTGAGCTTCAATCAATGGGAATAGACGTCGAGAGCGATCCCTACTGCACCTACGACGGGCCCGCAGCACCTGAAGATCTCAGGGGGCTTTTTACTGTTCTCTCTTCAATACACGATCGGCATGGAAATCACCCGGTGATTACCGCCAATACCGTGGTGGCCAATCCCGATTTTGAAAAGATACGGGCTTCAAATTTTGAAACCTATCACTACCGGCCGTTTACGGAAACGCTTCAGCAGAAAACGGAAACTGCCTCTTCGTTCGATTTGTGGGAAGAGGGGATGCAAAACAACCTATTCCGCCCGCAGTTTCATGGCCGGGAGCACCTACAGATTGCCCCCTGGATGGAAGCCCTGAGGCGGGGAAATGGTCTCGCTTTGGCAGCGTTTAACCGCGGGGTGTTCGCCGTACCGTTTCCCGGCGCACATACTGCAAAAAGAAACGATTTCAGGGCCGCCTTCGATTGTGAGACACCGGTACAGCTGGAGCAGATCGCCGAGATCGTATCTGACGGGCTCAGTTTGTTTGAACAAATTTTCGGGTACCGGTCTGCCTCCTGTATCGCACCCTGTTACACCTGGCATTCCCAACTTGAACCTGCCCTCGCGGGGCATGGAATTTCAGCATTACAGGGTATCGCGTTTCAAAAAGAGCCCGTGTTGGGTAAAAACAGGTATAAAAAAAGATATCACTACACGGGCAAATTCAATAGGCTGGGGCAGTGTTACACCGTTCGCAATGTTTTTTTTGAACCCAGTATGTCGGAGTCGAACGCTGTTGTCGAACAAACTCTGAAACGGGTGGGCGAAGTGTTCAAGCTAAATAAACCGGCCATCATCGGTTCCCACAGGCTGAATTACATCGGTAGGATGGTAAAAGAAAACAGGGAGCGCAATCTGAGATCTCTTGACCGACTGCTCAATGAATTGGTGACGACCTGGCCCGAAATAGAATTTATGTCGACTGACGAATTGGCTACACAGATCGCTACAGACAAAACGTTCAACAAAAACCTATGAGTTCAAAAAAGAGGATACTGTTCATTATGCCGTCTCTGGTGGGGGGAGGTGCGGAAAAAGCACTGATAAACCTGTTGGAAAATCTCGATTCCGAACGCTATGACATCCATTTGCTGGTCGCGGAAGAGAAGGGTATATACCTGGACCAGATCCCCGATCACGTAAAGCGGTACTTCCTGTTCTCCGGTAACCTGCAGAAAAAAATCATCATCGAATTGCACCGGCGGTTTGGCATCAGCTGGCCTTTCAGGATGTTCACCCGTCGTACCATACCGGGCAAATTTCATATCGGGATATCGTTCCTGGACAGCGTGTATTCCGATATGCTGCTCTTCCTCCGGCATCAGCTGGAGCGGAGCGCGGTAGTGCTGCACAGCAGCTATAAGACCAACAAGAATAAAAGTAAATTTATAAAGGGGGCGTACAAGGAACGGTTAATCCAGCGGTACAGCCGGGTAAATACCATCATTGGTGTTTCCGGTGATGTGGTTGATGAATTTACCCAGCTGCTGGGGCATTACCAGGATATAAGGGTCATTAACAATCCCATTCCGCGTGAGGAGATCATCGATAAATCGATCGCCTTTACCCCGGAATTTAACAAGGATCTTGTCAACATTGTGGCGGTGGGAAGCTTGCTGCCGGTGAAGGGATACGACCGCCTGGTAGAGGCCTGTAGTAGGGTCCGCGAGACGGGCAGAAAATTTCACCTCCGAATTCTGGGCAAGGGCCCCCTTGAAACCCAACTGAAGGCGCAGGTAGAGGAACGGAACCTGGCGGAACAGGTAAGCCTAATGGGATTTCAGAGCAATCCCTACCCGTATATGCTGCACTCTGATATTTTTGCGATGTCCTCGCATGCAGAAGGACTGCCTACGGTACTCTGCGAGGCAATGATCCTGGGTAAACCGGTCGTTGTTACCGACTGTTCCGGCTGCAGGGGACTGGTGGAAAACGGAAAGTATGGGTATATGACCGATAATACCGTAGAATCTCTGACAGAGGGCCTTGCCAGAATGATTGATGATGCGGATTTACGGGAAAAGTACAGCAAAAAAGCGCTGGAACGGTCCCGTTCTTTTGATGTGGACAAGGCCGTAGCCGAATATGAAGCCCTGTTTAACCGAGAGGGGAAGACAGAGATACGCCGCCGGGATGTTCAGCTCTCGCAGTAACTGCCTTCACCAATGAAAATGGGATAATTATTCTGTGCAAGGTGCTTACGTGGAATTGTTGACTGCGGAATACAGCAGGTAGCGGTAATTTCCTGTTGCAATCACGGACTCCACCTGCTTTTAAACCACTGCCTGCTAATTTATTGTAGAGCAGACTGGACGCAGCGTCGGAGTTCAGCTGTATACCCTCACCTCGATACGAAATATCTCCCGGGTGCATTCCCGGGAGCAGGGTAAACGCACGACCAACACCCTATATAATTACAGATAAATGGATAAATATCAGTCATATAACCGGGTAATAATTACACAGGTGGCCGGGTAAAAATTACTCACAGCGTAGATAAGGTGGTTTCGGGATGGTCAAATTTAGTACCCATCCTTTTCTTTTTTCTTCGTTCTCCCTTCTCAGATTCAAGCAGGCGGGCATTCTTTCGGCTGAAATTATTTAAATCGAAATATGTGCAGAATGGCATAAATATTGTACCAAGTGTAACACTGGCTGAATTGTGTCTATACATCAAGGAGAGACAATTATTTAGCATAAAAGAAAACAGGAGTATGCGACCTTTTAAAAAGAGAAATGAGAGAGGTATTTATGGATAACGAGTCAACGAAGAAAAATAACAAGTATATAAATCGGGTTACGAGGGGGCTGTTTTTTCTTGTTGGTGATTCTTTTTCATTGTTGGTATCGGCAACTATTGCCTACATCACGCTTTCTCCGCTTTCACCGGTCGAACGACCTTTTCCTGTTGAGCTGACCTTGTCAGTGATGATATCGGTGCTGGCCGGACTTGGCATTTTTAAAATGTACATGGTGAACTGGAAACATCTGAGTCTGCGGGATCTGGCCCGGATGATTGCCGGTATTGCCTTTGGTGGCATGATTTCGCTCGCCGTTGCCGGCTCGCAGATTGAGTTGGGCAAGTATGAGTATGCCTACACAGCCCTGTTGCTGATCAATGCTGTACTGCTGATCGGAGGGTTCCGGATAAGCAAGCGGTTTTATTTTGAGATTTTTAACACAAGCAGGAGGAAAACAAAGAAGCATACCATCATTTACGGCGCCGAGTCCGAGGGAGAGCAGATCCTGCGCGACATACTTAAAAACGGGCAATGGAATCTGGCCATATACGGCATTTTTGATGACAGGGTGATGCCGGGCATGCTGCTTCACGGCATCCGCGTGATGGGGGGCAGGGAGGAGATGATGGACCATCTTAGTGTCTACCCGGTGGATCTGTTGATTGTGGCTTTCCCCGACCTGCCGAAACAGGAACTGAAGTCGATGATCGAGCAGGTCAAGGAGATCCGCCCGGAATTGGAAATTAAAATACTGCCGTCATTCCATTCGCTTACGGATGATGCGGTTGGTATTCAGCACATTCGGGATGTCAGTATCGAGGATATCCTGGGAAGGGAGCCGGTTAAACTGGATATGAATTCTATCGAACAGAGCATAAGGGGGAAAACCGTATTGGTTACCGGTGCCGGAGGATCGATCGGGAGTGAGCTGGTTCGTCAGTGTGTAAAGCTATCCCCGGGTAAGCTGATTGCGCTTGATATCGATGAGACCGAGCTGTTTCACATCAATAATGAGTTCAAGGATGAAAAGGTGGGCATTATTCCCTGTGTGGCCAGCATTACGGATGATCAGAAGATCAACCAGATTCTTGAGCTTCACAACCCCGATGTCATTTTCCATGCCGCGGCCTACAAGCATGTTCCGATGATGGAAAGCTATCCGGAGGAGGCGATCAAGGTAAACGTCGGCGGAACCCGCACACTCGCCTCGCTGGCCTGCAAGCATGAAGTTGACAAATTTATCATGGTTTCGACCGACAAAGCCGTGAATCCCACAAACGTGATGGGGGCGACAAAACGGGTGGCGGAGGAGATCTGCATGGCGCATAACAATACGTTCGACACGAAATTTATATCGGTACGGTTTGGAAATGTACTGGGCTCCAGGGGATCCGTCGTGCCACTGTTTATCGACCAGATCAAGAAGGGGGGACCGGTTACGATCACCGATCCCAAGATGAAACGCTATTTCATGACCATTCCCGAGGCCGTTCTGCTGGTTATGCAGGCGGGGTCGATGGGAGACGGCGGCGAAGTGTTTGTGCTGGATATGGGTGAACCGGTTCGCATACTGGACATGGCCGAAGACCTGATCCGTCTTCACAACCTGAAACCGTATGTGGATATCCCGATCGACTTTACCGGAATACGGCCCGGAGAAAAGCTATTTGAAGAACTGCTGAATGCCGAAGAGGGGGTTCAGGAAACGCAGCACCTGGAGATTTTCAAGGCCATTTGCAGCCGCAGGTTTTCCATAGAAGAACTGGAAACCAAAATTAACGAACTCTTTGATATACTCGGAAACGGAGATGTGCAGACATTGAAATACCTGTTAAAATCGATTGTGCCGACCTACCACTTTCGGGATGAGTCGGTACTCTCGGATAACGGAAGTACCAAAACACCGGACGAATCGACCGTTATGGTTGAATAGATAGATACAGCCGGCGGAACTTTTGGTAACATATCAGCGTACACAGGCAAATGACCGATATGAAAACTGTTGCAGATCCGGTCAATGATTCCGTCGGGCGGTACCCGAAACGGGTTTCCAAAAAGCGGAAGATGCCTTGGGTGCGAAAATGTCGGCAGGGATTCCGGCTCCCTGTTAATAAGTGATAGCCGGTGTGCAGAGATAATCAACAATACATCAATTTAACTGTTTGAAGGTTCCTTAGATGTCCGATTCAATCCAAAAAAGAGACGATTTTAACATTACAAACGGCCGGGACCGCATCGACTTTATTCCCGATTACAACTACGGCAAAAGCGAGAGCCAGTCTAACACCCTGAATCCCAAAGAGATTGTGGCCCTGCTCTTCAGGTACAAATGGTTGATCATGGTATTTCTGATTGCCGGGGGGACCGCAGCCTGGTTTTATGCCGACAGCGTGACCCCGGTTTATGAAAGTACCGGCACCATGATGATAAGCTCGGCCGACGAAACGGTGAACGATGAGCTGTCACAAATTATATCACAAACCACCGGGGTCGGAACCCGTGCCACAATTGAGAATGAGCTGCAGGTGTTGCAGTCACGCCGGTTTTCACGGTTGATTGCCAAGGAACTCATGAGCAATGAAACAGGCGATATTAATGAATATCCACTGCTTTGGGGCGTAACGGAAACCGGAACCGAATACAAGGTGAGCGAAGAAACAGCGGCCGGCCGCATCAGGAACAACCTGGATTTTACCAAGGTGGCCCAGGATGCCGATGTTGTGCAGATCAGTTTTCAAAGTCCCTCGCCCACAGAGGCGGCGAAAGTAGTGAACCTGGCCATGGAGATCTATGTCGAGAACTCTACACAGCAAAATCGTGAAGCGGCCAAAAAGACAGCCGAATTCCTGGAACAGGAGAAGCAGGAGATCAAACAGAAACTGGAAGCATCTGAACAGCGTTTGCGCCAGTACATGGACACTACCGGTATTGTGCGGGTGGACGAGCAGGCCTCGGGAATTGTAAACAAGCGGGTGGAAACAGACACCGAACTGCAGCGGGTGGAACTGGAACTGAAAACCGTCAATGAGACGATTTCCAATTATGAGGATCAATTGGAACGGATCAAACCCGGTCTCGCCGATCAGATCTCGGAAGCCGTAGGGCCCCGTATTCAAAATTCACAACAGCGACTGGCAGCTTTTGAGCGTGAACGAACGCTCATTATAGCTAAAAATCCGGGGGTGCAGGAGCGTAATCCGGTACCTGCCCGTCTCAAATACGTGAATGAGCAGATTGCCCAGTTAAAAAGCGATATTAAAGAACTTTCCGCCAAACTTTTCACCGAAGAGGAGTTTATCGGCATGGACACCGAAGACCGGGCCCGCCTGGTATCGGATATCCAGGGGAGACTGGTGGATTTACGGGTTCAGAAAAATCAGCTGCAGTCCAGAAAAGAGGCTCTCAACCAGCTTAAAAATGAGATCGACAATAATTTCAACAATTTGCCGGAGGGCATGATGGAGCTGGCCAAACTGCAGCGGGATGTTCGTATAAATGAGGAGCTCTACCTGAATGTTTCACGGCAGTTTGCCGACATGTCGGTTTGGAAAGAATCGCAGTTCGGGTTTGGCCGAATCATAGATCACGGCTTAAAACCCGGTTCACCAGTCAGTCCCAATAAAAAACTGCTGCTGATCATGGGCATTATGGTAGCCGGTTTTTTGGCGGCCGGATTTATTTTCATTAAAGAGGTGATGGATAACAGCGTGAAAAATGTTGATACCCTGAAAAACCGCTACCTTCCCTCGATGTCACTTTCGATGGTGCCCACATTTGAGAATGTTGCCGATCAGCGGAAGTATTTTAAGGTGGGAGAGGGAAAAATACCCAAAGAGATGGTTTTACTGAAGGATCGTACAAATCTGGCTTCTGAGGCCATCAGGCGATTGAAAAATAACATAATATATCAAAACGGAGATACCCCTCCCCGAACTATCGCCATTACGAGCCCCGAAAAGGGGGATGGGAAATCAACTATTGTTGCAAACCTCGGGATGGCGTTCGCCGAAGAGGGGTACCGTACCCTGGTTATTGATGCCGACTTCAGGCGACCCAAGATCCATACCTGCTTCGGACTACAGGATTCAGCCGGACTCTCCGACTATGTAAACGGCAAAATACCGTACCAGGATATTTTGATGGATACCGATATGGAGACACTCAAGGTGATTACAGCGGGCCGGGAGATCGATAAGCCCGAAGTGATAGGCAGCAGTATGATTTTCAAACAGTTCATCAAAAAAATGCAGGAGGTTTTTGATGTGATACTGATCGATACGCCGCCGTTTGGCATCATCAGTGACTCAAGTGCACTGCTCAAACTGTCGGAATCGACGATCTTAGTGGCGCGTTATCGCAAAACCAACCGTACCCTGCTGCTCAGGACCCTGGAAGACCTGCGCCGAATAGGTGTCAAGGTTACCGATATTGTTCTGAACGATTTTGACTATCGCAAGGAGGCCGGAAATTATTACGGTTCAGGCTATCACGAAGCCATGTACAGCAACTACGAAGCGTATATCAAATAGTGCCACGGCATAAATGGAAACACGATCACGCCAATATCATCAACAACAGAGGCTACCACGTATTATGAACATTCTTATGGATTTGTCAATTAGATATTTACCGATAACAAAGTCACTACTGCTAAAAGCTGTTTTTCTGTTTTCATGTACCCTTGTTCCCATGCTGGCACAGGCACAGATCCCGGAAGATTTCAGAAGCAGCCGTTACATCCGGGTGGCGGAAGCGGGCGAATTGGCGGATTCGGTAAATGTGTGGGGAGATGTCACCAATTCCGGGCGATATATCGTACCTGAGGGTACCACACTGCCCGATTTGATCTCATTCAGTTTTGGATATAACCAGTTACGCGGCAGGGAAGCCAGCATTGACTGGACGAAGACCCTCATCGAAGTAAAAGTGAGCCGATACGACAGCAGGGACAAGCTGGTGAGAGTGGCCTTTTTCCGGTACCGGTATCATGATCCCGAACCGGTCGAAATGTTTGAATTCGATCTGCAAAATAACGACATCGTGACACTGCAGACCCGGCGCAGACCATCTTTCACCGATTATGTGGGTGTGGTGGCCCCGGTGGTCAGTGTAGTTGCCACCTCAATTCTGCTGATCGAGAACCTCAGGAACTAAATAAATGATCACGAATTGGGGCAGTACGAATGATGAACAACATGCGGGTACAGCATACCGTAGCCGAACGATACACTAAATAGTAAAGCCGGCAGGAGGAGTGCCGGCACCGGATACACACAGGGGAGATTAATTGCAACTTGTCGTATCCCGTCATCAAGATAAAACAGATCACGATATGAAAAGAATACTGGTAACAGGAGCAGCGGGATTCATCGGGTTTCATCTGGTCAAACGCCTGGTCGGGGAGGAGTGTGACATCACCGGGCTTGATAATATTTCTGATTACTATTCCACCGATCTGAAATACGACCGGCTGGCGGA